>NZ_JAJSZC010000057.1:0-37211 GCF_036815105.1 Streptomyces sp. IBSBF 3136 | reverse complement strand
GGACGGGATCCGGGGCGGCCGGGGGCTGCGAGGGTGCGCTCGGTCGCGGTTCCGACCGCTCCGGTTCCGGCGACGTGGCCGTTGGCGTGCTCGCGGCCGGCGGATCGTCCGACCAGCCCAGGTACGCGCCGCAGTTACCGCAGAAGTCGTCCCCGGGGCTGTTGGACACCCCGCAGGCGGGACATGCGCGCATGGCGTCACCTCCCTTCGTCGGCGGGTGCGCCGGGCAGGACCTCCACCCGGCAGACGGTGTGCACCGGGCACATGGCCCGGACGATCTCGCGGACGCGGTACACGTCCACCTGCGCCTCGCGGTCCGGCCACACCCGGACCAGGGGCTCGCCGGGGGGCTCGGGCGGCAGGTCGGCTCCGGCGGTGTTCGACCACCACGCGCCGCCGTCGTCGGTCACCTCGGCGTGCACGCCGAGCGCGAGGTGCAGGGCTTCGACCAGGCCGCGCCTGGTGCCGCGCCACCGGTGCAGCTCCACCGCGCGGACGACCGCCTCGCGGCGCAGTTCCACGGGCCACTGCGGGTCGTCGCCGGCGCCCACCCAGGACGCCAGCCAGGCCAGGAAGTCCGTCGGGGTGACCCGGGGATCGAGGTAGGCGGGCAGGTTGTCGAGGGTCGCGAACACCGGGGCAAGGACGGTGTCGAGGCCGGCGGTGAAGCGCTGCGCGAAGTCGTCGTCGGCGTACAGGGCGGGCAGTTGCCCGCCGATCGGGTGGCGGCTCGGCAGGTCGGGTACGGCGGCCCGGCTCATCCCCCCGCCTCCGGCTCGACGGCCGTGACGACCACCTGGTGCTGGTAGGAGAAGACCAGCGCGCCCGCGGCCACGTCGACGCGGTCCACCGGAGCGCCGCGCCGCCCGGTGATCGGGTCGGCGGGGAACAGCCGGATCTCCTCGATCAGCGCGTTGCCGGTGGCGCGTTGCAGCACGCCGAACACCTCCCCGTACTGCACCGGCCGCCCGAACGGCCATCCGGTGCCGTCCGGTCCGCCGTGCAGCGGGTTGAGGTGGCGGAACAGCGCGGCGAGCGCCGCGTCGCGCACTCTGGCGGTGTCGCCCGGTGCCGCCGCGAGCCGGGCCACGACGGTGACGCCCTGGTAGACCGGCGGCTCGACGACGAGGCGGGTGCCGATCAGGCGTCGCTCGTCGAGGCTCGCGGTGATCGCCTGGAGCACCTGGTCGGAGGGGATCAGCTGCTCGAAGCGGAGCCGGTCGTCGCCCTCGTCGGCGACCGCGTCCGGCACCACCAGGACCCGTACCGCACCCGCGCCGCCCTCCGCGGCGGGCAGACAGCGGACCCGGCGCACCGAGGGCGCCGTCTGGCGGCTGATGACCTCGTAGTCCTCGGCGGTCACCGCGCGCTCCTGCATCCGCAGGGCGTCCGGAGCCCGCAGCTTGGCGTTGGCGAGGGTCTCGCCGGCGACGCCGCCGCGCGCCGCCTCCCGGTTGGTGACCTGGGCGATGTACGGAACGGAGCTGAGCAGCACGGAGATCGCGCCGCGCGCGACGTTGCCCGCCGGCCCGCCACCGGTGCGGTAGCGGGCCACCCGGATCTGGGCGCCCTTGGGCGGTACGGCGCCGCACTGCCGCAGCGTGCCGTCGGGCTCGCGCAGCACCGGCGGGAAGCCGAACTCGCCGTTGGTGGCGTCCACGCGGACGTGCCGGTCGTCGGGCCCGGAGCGGCCGAAGTGCTCGACGACCCCCCAGCGTTGCCAGCCCTCGGCCGAGGACACCTCCACCACGGGGGGCTCTCCGTCGAGGAGGACCGGCGGGCGGCCGAGCCGGAACGTCTGCCCGGCGACCCCCTCCGAGGTGCCGAGCAGCACGTCGGTCACGGTCTCGGCGTGTTCGACGGACATGGTGCCGCCGACGGTGAACACCGCCGCCTCGCGCACCGTCGGGGACTCCGAGTAGAACGGCTGGCCCGGTTCCGCCTCGGTGACGCGGCAGCGCAGCCAGCCGGCCCGGGTGCCGCCGATCACCGACGCCGTGTGCCCGGCCGGTACGTAGACGATGACCTCGCCGGGCCGGTTCAGGCCGCCGGTGGTGTCCTCGCCGGTCTCGCACACCCGCCAGCCGCCACCGTCCCACGCCTCCCACACCAGCGGGGGCTGGCGCGGGTCCACGCCGACGCCCTCGACGCGGCTGTCCAGGTGCACCGCGACGACGCAGCGCGGCACCGCCGTCGGCAGGCCGAACAGCAGCGCGTCGCCCGGCTCCGGTGCCGCCTGGAAGCAGGGCACGTCGCTGCCCTCGTTGATCTCCCTGGTCCGGTCGGTCTGCTCGCCGGTCCGGGGCGCGGTCACCAGACGTGTCAACTCGCTGGGCACGATGTGCAGTTCGTCCGTGGTCGCGAACACCACGGGCTCGTCGCTCTCGCCGCGCACGGTCGTCACCTCGGTGCCCGCGGGCAGCACCACTGTGTCGGGCTGCGGCGCCGACAGCCAGAAGTCGACCTCGGCGCCGGCCGCGGCCGGCGGGAACAGCCGGATGTCCAACAGGTCGAGGAACGCGGTGTAGTTCTTGTCCGGGACCCGGTTCAGCCGGTACAGCAGCTGGTCCACGAGATAGGCGAACGTCTCGATCAGGGTGACGCCCGGGTCGGAGACGTTGTGGTCGGTCCACTCCGGGGCGCGCTGCTGCACGTACCGCTTCGCCTCGTCGACGAGTTGCTGGAACCGGCGGTCGTCCAGGTTGGGGGAGGGCAGGGCCATCAGTCGGCGACCAATTCCTCGGCCCCCTCCTCGGAGGGGATCGTGTAGAAGGGAAAGACCAGGTTGCGCCGGTCGTTGGTGGAGCGCAGGGTGTAGTGCACGTCGATGTAGAGGGTGCCGTCCTCGATCGCGTCGAAGGCGACCACCACGTCGTCCACCGCGATGCGCGGCTCCCACCGCTCCAGGGCCTCGCGCACCTGCTGCGCGATACGTCCGGCGGTGGCGCCGTCGCCCGGGGCGAAGACGTAGTCGTGGATGCCGCAGCCGAACTCGGGGCGCATCGGGCGTTCGCCGGGTGCCGTGCCGAGCACGAGGCGGATCGCCTCCTCGATCTCCTGTTCCCGCTCGACCATGCCGATGCCGCCGGTCGGCCCGACCCGCAGCGGGAAGCCCCAGCCCCGTCCGATGAACCGCTCGCTCATCACACGCCCCCGATCAGGACGTTCATGGCGCCGGTCACGATCTGCGCGCCGCACGACGTCTGGTCGCGTGCGCGTGCGGCCGGCAGCCCGCCGATGAGGACCATGCCCGCGGTGACAGCGGCCGGGTTGGGCATGATCACGTTGCCCGGCCCCAGGGCCAGGTGCGGGGGCATGGCGCAGGTGTGCACGCTGCCCACGACCGCGGCGGGGCGGCCTCCGATCAGCACGGTCGCCACCTTCAGGGCCGCGCCGGGCGGCGGGGTGGCGATCACACCGCCGTGGTTGGTGGGGTCACCGGTACGGGCTGCGGCTGGCATGCGGTGCTCCTTGCGGCAGGTAGGGGACTGAGGTCAGTTGATCCGGATGAGCTTGGCCTTGAGGACGCCGAGCAGACCGCCGTCGACGGTGACGCCCGTGCGGCCCTTGATGTTCACGTACTGGCTGCCGTCGATGTCCACGGTGCGGCCGCCGATCTTCACTCCGACCCTGCCGTTGATGTCCACGTTCCGGCCCGACACGCTCACGTCGCCCTGTCGTGCGTCCAGGGTGATGCCGTTCTTGTCGAGCACGACGGAGGAGAGGGGTTTCGTACCGCCCTTCGCGGCGTACACCGTCAGCTCGATCCGGTCGCGCCGGTTGTCGAGGAACACTTCGAGGCGCTCGTCGGCGGACCTGAGCCGGACGCCCGACCTGCCCGGAGCCCTCGCGTCCAGCAACTCGACCCGGTGCCCCGAACGCGACACGATGGAGCGGCGGTTGACCTTCCCGGTGGTCTTGTCGATCAGCGGGATGTCGTGCGGCGACGGCTTGTCCACGCCGTTGTAGAGGCCGCCGATGACGTACGGGCTGTCCAGCAGGCCCTGTTCGAAGCCCACCAGGACCTCGTCGTTGACCTCGGGGCTCACCACTCCCCCGCCGCCCTTGCCGCCCCACTGCACGGTGCGCACCCAGTCGGTGACGTAAGTGTCGTCCAGCCAGGGGAACTTCAGCCGTACCCCGCCGTTCTGAGCGCCGCCCTGCTCGCGTACGTCCGTCACCACGCCGATCGCCAGACCCGGCATGCGCGGGCCGCGGCCCGGCGCGTTGGCACCGGTCACCAGGCCCGTCAGGGAGCGGTCCGGGCTGGCGCTGACCCACACCGTCGTCCGGTATCCGCCGTGCGGCTCCAGGACGTGCTGCACCGCCGTCGCCGTGTACTTGCCGGAGAACGCCTGCCCGACGTTGCCGAGCGCCACGGGCTTGCCCGCCCGCAGCCGGGGGTTGCCCTCGGCCAGCACCTCCAACTCGCCGAACCCCGCGCTGACCTGATCGGCCACGGCGTCGGCGACCGCGGTCGTCTCGGCCTGGGTGCGGTACGGGGTGTCCGTGACGGTCAGCTTCGACGACTTGCCGAACCGGGCGGCGAGCGCCGGGCTCAGCCCCGGCACCACCGTGTCACTGTTCACCGACGGCTTGCGGGCCACCAGCGGCTTCTTGGTGGTGACGTCCCAGCCGCGCACCTCCACCTGCGAGGCCCCGTCCGCGGCCGACAGGGAGGCCCGCAGCGCCAGCAGGTTCCGCCCGTACTCCAGCACCATCGGGTTCCGCGTGGCCGGGGTCGAGGGCGCGGGCGCGCCGGACGCCTTCTCGGGCTTGGTGAACTGCAGCACGCCCTTGTCGTCGACGCGCACCTGCGCGCCGCTCTCGCCCGCCAGGAACTGCAGGAAGTCCCAGTCGGACACGTTCGCCTGCGAGAGCTGCTTGTAGGTGACCGGCGCGGCCTCCACGGTCCCGCAGGTCAGCCCGGCCCCGGCGGCGACCTTGCGGACGATCGCCGACGCCGTCATGTTCCGGTACGCCACCACCTTCCGGCCCCGCTGCAGGCGGTGCGCCTTGGAGTAGGCGCGCACCACGGTGAACGAGCCGGTGCTGTCCCGGTCGACCTCCATGCCGGTCACCTCGCCGTTGAACAGCCGCTCGCGCGCCTGCCCGGACACGGTGACCACCGACACCTTGAGCGGGGTGCCGAGGGTGATGCCGGTCGACTGCAGGAACTCGTGGTCGGGGTCGCGGAAGGTGAGCACCGCCGCGTCGGGCAGGCCCACGTTCTCGTCGACCACGCAGCTCACCAGCTGGGCGGCCCAGATCGGCGGAAGTTCGCCGGGTGTCTCCACGACGGGGTCCGCCGCGAACGACCGGCCGCCCCGTGCTTCGGGTGTGGTCACCGCTCCTCCTCAGCGCCCGCGTCGCTGAGACCCGGCACCACCAGTTCGGTGCCGGGTTCGAGCGCCATGGGGTCGTCGATGTCGTTCGCCTCCGCGATGGCCCGCCAGGCCGTCGCGTCGCCGTACTCCCGCCAGGCCAGCAGGGCCAGGCTGTCGCCCGCCACGACGATGTGCGTGCTGCGGGCGGTGCGCGCGCCGGACGTCGGGTTCTGGCCCGGCGGATCGACACTCGCCTCCTCGATGGACAGCGAGCAGGTGGCCCGCAGCGGCTTTCCGTCCACGTCGAACAGCGTGTACGACACCGACAGGCTGGAGAGCACCCCGTCGAAGGAGGTCGTCCGGGCGGTCCCCCATTCGAACCGCACCCAGGGGCTGGCCGGTTTCTTGCGGCCCAGGCTGGCCTTGGTCGGCACGCACCCCTTCATCAGCTTCTCCACCGCCTTCTCCACGGAGTTGTCGTGGGTGGCGGTGGCGTCCAGGAACACCTCAAGGCTCAGCGTGCGCGGGCCGCTGCCGACGAACTCGGGCAGCGCGGACTCCCCCGCCATCCGGGACGGGGTGCGCCGCCACTCGGTGGTCTTGCTCAACTGCAGCGTGGAGGGGTTGAACTGGAGGTTGAGCTGCGTGATCGTCCCGCCGGGCTTCGCGCCGACGGAGGTCGGTGGCTCCTTCAGGGTCAGCTGGGCCCTGGTCCGACTGGAGCGGAGCGCTGCACACATGTCGGGACCTCCTTTCCGGGGGCGTTGGGGTAAGTCTCGGGGGCGGCGGGTGGGAGCGGTGCGTGACGGCGGGTCAGGACGGGCGCAGCCCCTGGTGGGCGATCTCCAGGGTCTCCACCGCCGCCTCGGAGTTGGCGGGGTCGAAGGAGGGTCCCTGCCAGCGCACCGGGACGATCCCGGACACCTGCCAGCTGATGATCCGGGTCAGGTCCGGTTTCAGCGCCACGATCTCGCCGTCCTTGGGCGTCACCCGCTTCAGCGTCTCGTCGAGCCAGCGGGCGATCTTCGCCGTATCGGCGGTGACCGGCCGGCTCAGCGTGATGTTCGACCAGGTCACGCGGCCGGGCAGTTGCCAGGTGAACCCGTTGTTGCCGCCCTCTGCGTAGCTCTCCATCTCGACCTCGGCGCCCATGCCGGAGCAGGTGTGGAAGGCGCCCAGGTCGTTGCCGCCGATGGCGAGCTTGAAGAACACGCTCGTGGCGAAGATGTTGTCGGTCATGCGTCCGTCATCCGTTCCGTGCGCTCACGTTCCACGCCCTCAGCGGCGTCCGTCGTAGGGGCGGCCCGTGCGTTCCCGGCCGCGCCGCAGCTCGGTGCGGAGCAGCCGGGCCATCGGGTCGAGCAGGCGCCGCGCGAGGTCGTCCAGGTCGAGACCGGGGTCCTTCGGTGCCTCGGCGCGCTGCTCCGCGTTCTTTCCGGAGGCGGATGAGGTGGAGGACGAGCGCGAACGGCCGTGCGCCGGGGCTTCCTTCGCCGTGGCACCCATGAGCAGGCCGGTGGCGGACGGCGTGGCGGCCGGTCGCGAACGTTCGCGTGCCCGGTCCCGTTCCGCCTTCGTCGTTGCGCCCATGAGCAGGCCGGCGCCGGTGGTGTCGGTGATGTCGCGCTGGACGGGGGTCGCCGTCCGGCCGCTCCCGCCGGTCACCGGAAGGACCACGGGGACGGGCTGAGCCGATGCCGGGGCGTTCGCCGGGCGGTCCGCGAGCCGCGGCGCCTGCGGGGCGGTGACCGGCAGGGATCGGGCCGGGACGGCGGGGGCCGAGCCGACCGGCCCCTGACCCGGCGGTGCGGGCCGGACGACCGGGACACGCTGGACGGGGCCGGGGGAACCTGCCGGACCTGCCGAGTTGGGGCTTCGTACGCCCGAGTTCTCCCGTCCGGCGGGCGGCGCGGCCACGGCCCGCCGGACCTGCGGGGTCGCCGGGGCGACCGGGGACGGCCCTGGCGTCGGACGCCCGGGGTCAGCCTGCGGGGCAGCCGGTACGCCCGGCCAGCGCGCCGCCACCACGGGACGGCCGCCGGAGCGGGCGGCGACGGGCGGTGCCGCGCCTTCAGTGGCCCGGGTGCTCAGGGTGAGCGGGCGGGCGGGGAGCAGTTGGAGGGTGCGGGGTGACGCCGGGTCGGAGGGCGCGCCGGGGCGGGTGACGGTGAGCGGGGCCGCACGGTGCGGCTGAGCGCGTCCGGTCGCCCCGGCTACGGCTCGGGTGACGACGACCGGGCTCGGCGAACCGGGGGCCCGGGGCCGCTGCCCGCCGGACGAGGCCTGACCGCCGGACCTCGTACCGGGCAGTCGTACGTCTCCTGCCGGGCTTTCCGGGGTTACGGCAGCCGCGGGTGCCGCTGCGGACGGCATCACCAACGGCGTTGCGGACCCGCTCCCGTGGTCCGCGACGCCCGGCGACGCGGCGCCCCCGGCAGAGGAGTCGTCCGCGGGACGGCGCTGGACTACGTCGCCCGCCCCCAGCAGCGGCGCGTCCGCTGCGGCGGTGGAGGGTGTCCGGTCGCCAACTGACTCAGGCGACAACGGAGTTGTGTGGGACTTGCCGCCCTGTGCCGGAGCACGCTGGACGGCGGGAGCGGGAGCGCGGGATGCGGTGGCGCCGGGCACATCAGCGCTGGGCGGCAGCGCGGACAGCGGAGCGCCCAGGCCGCCGCGGCCGCGGGCGCGGTTGGGGCCGCGGTCGGCCGTTCCCTGGGCGCCGCCGTATTCGTGCGGGCGCGAGGTGCCGGCCGTGTCGTCCGCCTGGCGCTGGACGACGGGCATCGCCGCGCCGGGGACGGTGCTTGAAGTGGGGGCGGTGGCGCCGGGCAGCTCGGCACTCGGCGGCAGCGCGGACAGCGGAGCGCCCAGGCCGCCGCGCACGCGGGCGCCGTCCGGGGCATTCTGCGCGCCGCTGTCGTGCAGGCTCGGCATGTCGGCCACGTCGTCCGCCTGACGCTGGACGACAGGCAGCGTCGGACCGGGCGAGGTGCCTGAACCGGGGGCAGTGGCGCCGGGCAGCTCGGCACTCGGCGGCAGCACGGACAGCGGAGCGCCCAGACCACCGCGCACCCGGGCGCCGCCGGAGGCAGCCGGCTCCGTCCCCTGCGCACCGGCCACGTCCGAGCCCTCCGCCTGACGCTGGACGACAGGCAACGCCGGGCCGGACGCGGTGTGCGGCGCCGGAGCGTCCTCCGTCAATGGCGCTGCTGGGGAGCGCAGTTCGCGCGTCGTGGCGCCGAGAGGCGCGCGGCTTGGCTCGCTCGTGGCGGCGCGCTGTACGGCGGCGGTGGTGGCGTTGCCGGGTGCCGGAGTGGCGGCGGGCCGCAGCGCGGTGACGCGGCGTACCGGTCCGGACATGCGCCGGGCGACAGTCAGGGAAGGTGCCACCGGGACGGCCCGGACGGCCGGGCCGGAAGGCGTACGGCCCCCGGAACCGGACGGCGCTTGCGACACGGGCCGGGTCGCTCCACCGCCTGCGGCCGTGCCCGGGAGCACCGACACACGCCGTACCAGAGGAATCGCCGGAGCGGCCGTCGTCCGATGGTCCGGGTCGGCGGGGGTCACGACCGGATCGGCACCCGGCAGCGCGGCACGCTGGACGGGCGGCGAGGACGAGGAGAGCGCGGCGGGGGATTCGGCGGACGCAAGGCCGCGGGTCTGGGGGGAGTCGCCCGAACTTCTCTTCGCCGCAGGGCTGTTGCCCCCAGAGCGCGCCACCGCGGGCTTTCGCCCGGATCCTCCGTCCACCGCTCCAGTACCGCTACGAGAAGACCGTGCGGCGACGGATGCCGGACTCCCGGCATCCAACGCACCGTCCGCCTCGCCACCCGCCCCCTCCGGGCGCAGCGCCCGGAGCAGCAGTGGACCCCCGCCGGCCCGGGTGGCCTGCGGGGTGGCAGGACGGGCGACGCCGCGCACCAGACCGGTCGGGGCGGCGGACAGCACCGCGTGGCCGAGACCCGAGTCGAACGACGGGTTCTGCCAGGAGGCGAGGCCCGCACGGAAGACGAGCCCGTCGCTCACCCCGAGCGGGGAGCGGGCCACGGTGAGCTGCGGCGGCGCGGTGCGACGCCAGCCGCCGTCCCAGTCGCCGGGCACGGAGGAACCCCGGCCGCCGGACTCGTCGCGGTCAGTACCGTCGCCGGCTGTGCCCCGGTCCGGGCCGTCGCCGGCCGGACCGTTCCCCGCGGCGCCGGAGCGGTCCGCACCCGGACGGCGTGCGGTGTCCGGCGCGGCGGCCCGGCGGCGCAGTCTGTCCCGCCATGCCATGCGTTCAACCGCCTTCGTTCACGCGGGTGTTGATACGGGCGATCTCGGCGACCCACTGCCGGCGCTCGTCGTGGGTCAGGTCGAGGATCTCCTCGCGCTGCCAGTGGAAGTGGTAGGCGATGTACGCGATCTCCTCCCGGAGCCGGGGAAGGGCGTACGTCACGATTCCCCCAGGCGCCCACCCGAGAGGTCGACCTCGAAGCCGCCCTCGCAGTGCGGGCAGGTCACCGCGGCGCGGGTGTGGCCCTCGCTGTTGACCCGGCGGTAGAAGTCCTGGAGGAACGCGACGTCGGTGGCGTACATCCGCTCCACGACCCCGGCGTGCACATCCGTGATCGAGCCGATCCGGGTGATCACCTGGCTCAGCAGCACCACGCTCAGGTACGCCGGGTTCTCCTTGACCCGCAGGTCGATCTGGGGCCGCAGTTCGTCCCGGGCGGTGGCCAGGCGCATCGAGCCGTGCCGGTGCACCGTGCCGTCGTCGTCCACGTACCCGCGCGGCAGCTCGAACTCGAACTCCGTGCGCAGCCCGTGGTCCTCCCGGCGCGGCGGGGCGGCGGTCGGGGTGGCCGCCGCCTGCTGCTCCGACGTCTGGGCGGGCGCCGTCGCCTGGAGGATCTCCTCCAGGTTGCCCGCCGTGACCGTACGGCGCCTCATTCGACGACGATCTCCTCGAACGTGATCGTGACGGACTCGGTGGCCGGGGCGGACTCGCCCGCCTTCAGCGACGGGCCCTCCCACTTGGAGGCCCAGCCCTGCATCAGCTGGATGCGGCGGACCGTGTTGCCCTCGGTGTCCTTGATCTCGATGGTGAGGTTCTGCCGCGCGGTGTTGACGGCCCCGTTGTTCAGGGTCTCCTTGATCCACTTGGTGAACTCGCTGCTCTGGTCGAGTCCCCGGGTGATCGTGATCTCACCGGCCTGCCGCGCTCCGGGCTGCTTGCGGATGATCTGCTTGCCCTCGGCGCTGACCTGCTTGACCTCGACGACCTCCTCCTCGACGGTCAGCCCGCTGATCTCCTGGATCGACTCGACCAGGTAGCCACCGAGCTGCACGCCGAAGACGTGGGTGGAAAGAGCATCGCCCGTTGCCATGACTGTCTGTCACCTTTCCTTGCTGACCCGCAGGTCACTCGTCGATGAGGCTGGTGCTGTCGGAGAACTGGGCCAGCCGGAACACCACGAACTCGGCGGGCTTGACCGGCGAGACGCCGATCTCACACACGACGCGGCCCTGGTCGATCGATTCCTGCGGATTGTTGTCGCGGTCGCACTTCACGTAGAACGCCTCTTCGGCGGTACGGCCGAACAGGGCTCCCCGACGCCACTCCTCGGTGAGGAACGCGGTGACATTGCGCCGGATGCTGGACCACAGCCGGTCGTCGTTCGGCTCGAAGACCACCCACTGGGTGCCCAGGAGGATGGATTCCTCCAGGTAGTTGAACAGGCGGCGCACGTTCAGGTAGCGCCAGGCCGGGTCGGAGGAGAGGGTGCGGGCACCCCAGATCCGGATGCCCCGGCCGGGGAAGGCCCGTACGCAGTTCACGCCGATCGGGTTCAGCAGGTCCTGCTCGCCCTTGCTGAGCCGGACCTCCAGGTCCACCGCGCCGCGGATCACCTCGTTGGCGGGCGCCTTGTGCACGCCGCGTTCGGCGTCGCTGCGCGCCCAGACACCGGCGATGTGACCGCTCGGCGGGACGGTGGTGTTGTGCCCGGCGGCCGGGTCGAAGACCCGCACCCACGGGTAGTAGAGGCTGGCGTAGCGGGAGTCGTAGCCCGCCTCGTCGTTGCGCCAGGTGCGCACCTGCTGGGCGGAGAGCCCGGGCGGGGTGTCCAGGACGGCCACCCGGTCGCCCATCTGCTCGCAGTGCGAGATGACGGCTAGCTGCACGGTGCGTACGCCCTCGGCGTCGATGTCGCCGCGCTGGTGGGCGCTCATCAGGTCCGGCACGGCGACCATGGTGATCTCGTCGATGGTCTCCAGGCCGGCGAACCCGGTGCGGGCCGCGGCGTCGCCGACGTACTCGGCGGGGTCGAGGCGGACCACCTCGCCGGAGCCGTTCGCGGCGGGCCCGTCCGGGGCGTCGGGGAGGGCCACGGTCTGGGCGGCGGGCTTGCTCTGGGCGGCGCCCCGCTGCTCGGTGACCTCGATCAGCTTGGAGGCGCGGGCCTGGTTGACCAGGTACCCCCTGACGTTCTTGCGGGTGGAGGCCTCGTAGGTCTCCGCCACTTGGTCGCCCTGGCGGACCAGGACCTTGAAGCGGTCCTCCGGCGGGTTCTCACCGTCCGCGTCGGCGATCTCCACCGACACGCCGGAGACGCCCGGCTTGGCCGCGACCAGGAAGCCGCCGAGCTCCACGGACTCCACGGCCTTGATGCCCTGACGCCGCTGGCCGCTGGCCGCGGACGGGGCGGAGGCGTCCTCGGCGGAGCCGCCGATGCGTACCACGTACGCGGCGCCGCCGCCGTTGGCGAAGTAGCCGTAGACCGCGTGGGCGAGGTAGGTGCCCTCGGTGAAACCACCGAACGTCTGGGAGTACTGGTCCCAGCTGGTGACCAGCGTCGGCGCGTGGAAGGGGCCGCGCTCGGCGAACCCTACGAACGCGGCGACGGCGGTGCCGACCCCTTCGATCGGTCGGGCACCGGACTGCACCTCCTCCACGTACACACCCGGGGTGAGGTACGTCGGCATGCTTGCTCCTTCACGTCCTTGCGGGGCACCTGTGTCCGGGCCGAGTCTGCGGGGCGGGTGCGGCGGGCGGCAGGGACCCGGGGACCTGGTCGGGGGCAGGCCCGCTGCCTTTCCGTACCTCCCGCACGGACCGTCCGGACATCACCCGCCTTTGCCCTCGCACTGCCCGTGCGGACCTGGACGCCCGGTCGGCTCGTGCTGTCGACTGGGGGCTGCAGCAGAAGTGCGCCGATGAGGAGGCAGCAGATGCAGAGGTCCGGACGGCGTACCGGGAAGACCGAGGCCGAGCAGCCGGTGCGCGGCGTAGCCGCCGCCCGACGGGAGACGTCCTCGGCCGGCGCCGCCGTCCCGCCCCCGCTCACCGCCGACGTGCTGCGGGCGGCGCAGGGCGGCGCGGGCAACGCCGCGGTGACCGGCATGATCGCCCGCCGCGCCCGACGCGCGCCCGCCCAGGTGCACGAGGACGCTCACTCGGCGCATCAGCACGGCGCGGGACACGACCGGGAAGCCGCGGCGCAGCCAGGCGCCGCCGACGCGGTGAACTCCGTGGTGCGGTCCGCCGGCAGCCGACTGCCCGCCTCGCTGCAGCGGGAGATGGAAGCCCGCTTCTCGGGCGAGGACTTCTCCGACGTCGCGGTCCACACCGGCGCCGCTGCCCGGCGTTCCGCCGAGGCGGTCGGCGCCGAGGCGTACACCACCGGCACCCGTCACATCGTGTTGCGCGGCGCGATCGACAAGAAGACCCTCGCGCACGAACTGGAGCACGTCCGCCAGCAGCGTGCAGGAGCCGTGGCCGGTACCGACGACGGCAGCGGCCTGAGCATCAGCGACCCCTCCGACCGGTTCGAAAGGTCGGCCGAACGCAAGGCCGAGCAGGTGATGCGGGACGGAGCGGACGTCCAGCGCTCGGTCGAGGACCACACCGCCGACGCCGCGCACCGGACGACCGAGGCGTCGGCCGAGGTGCAGCGCATGCCCCCCAAGAAGAAGCAGACGAAAAAACCGGCGGGAGACAACCCACCCGCCGCAGCCGCCACTTCCTCGAAGACCGTGTTCGAGGAAATAATGGAGTACTTCGAGGGACGCAGCGAAGAATTCAAGGCAAAGAAGCAGAACGAGAAGGAGTACATCCTCGAACAGATCGGAATCGAACCCGGAGGGGATCTTTTCACGCTCGACGAAGTAAAGAATGACGAGTCAATGCTGGACGCTCTTCTCGCGGAGATCGAAACCGCGAAACACGCGTCCGGGTTCGCGGGTACGGGCGGCGGCAGCAGTGACTGGGCGGCGAGCGCGGTCACATCGGCACATGCGGAGATGCGGGCGGACCATCCGATCTGGGGCGACAGGACGACCCTCCACCACAAGATCTCCCGTAGCGAGTTGGACGCCGTACTCGCCTCGGCCGAGAGGGACAGGGCGAACGCGAAACCGCTGTTCGAGTTCCTGGACGAGGTACGGACGGTACTCGGCTCGACCGCGGGGAACAAAAAAGCCCTGCACAACATGCCGGCCAACCTGGAAATGGGACCGGCGAGTGACACGAGGACAGGCGACCCGGGGTCCGGAAGCGACTTCAACTACACGCCTGAGGGCGCGATGACGCCACGGTCGAGCGAGTTGAAGGACGCACTGAGCTTGGCGAACGCGCCCGCCGTCGACTGGGGGGCCGTTGCGGACAAGCTGAGGGAGGCGCAGCGCCTTCACGAAAAAGAGTACGGAGGCGCGATACTCTCCCCGCCCGCCCTCGAACGGTGGGAGAAAGTGGGCGCCAAGTGGAAGAAGGCCTCCGACTGAGGTCTTCCGTGTCGAGACCGGGGGGAGACGGTTCCGCCTTCTTCGGGCCCCGCCGCCCGCGTCTCAGGCGTCGAGGGCGTCCGCCAGGTAAGGCCCGAACTCGCCCTCCAGGACCAGCCGTCCCAGCTTGCGGTACTCCTGCGCGACCGCCCTCACCAGCTGCCGCATGCTGAGCGGGCTGCCGGACTCCGCCGCGAGGTAGGCCGCGGTCACCGCGCAGGCCCGGATGGAGCCGCCGGCCAGTTCGAAGCGGTCCGCGCAGAAGGCGAGGTCCAGGTCCTCGGCCCGGGGCAGCCGGTCGCCCAGGCACCGTTCCCACAGGGCGAGGCGCTGGCCGGCGTCGGGCACCGGGAAGTCCGCCACCACGTCCAGGCGGCGGGTGAAGGCCTCGTCCAGGTTGGCCCGCAGGTTGGTGGTCAGCACCGCGATCCCGTCGAACGACTCCATGCGCTGCAGCAGGTACGCCGACTCGATGTTGGCGTGCCGGTCGTGCGCGCCCTTCACCTCGGAGCGCTTGCCGAAGATCGCGTCGGCCTCGTCGAAGAGCAGCACCGCGTTGACCGCGGACGCCTCGGTGAAGATCCGCTCCAGGTTCTTCTCGGTCTCCCCCACGTACTTGTCGACGACCGTGGACAGGTCCACCACGTACAGGTCCATGCCCAGGTCCGCCGCGACGACCTCGGCGGACATGGTCTTGCCGGTGCCCGACTCGCCGGCGAACAGCGCGATCACACCGCGCCCCCGGCCGCCGCCGGGCCGCATCCCCCACTGCCCGAGCACCTGCTCGCGATGGCGGGCGCGCAGCGCGAGTTCGCGCAGCCGCCGGTGAGTGGTCGGGGGCAGCACGAGGTCGTCCCAGCCGACTCCCGGCTCCACGCGGCGGGCGAGCCGGTCGAGCCCGGCGCCGTTCTGGGCCCGTACGGCGGTGCGCAGGTCGTCGGGGAGGACCGGGCGGCCGGCGAGGGTGGCCGTGCGGACCGCCACGTCGGCGGCGCGGCGCAACTGCCCGGAATCCAGGCGGTGCGCGGCGACCGCGCGGGCGAGCTCATCGGCGTCGCCGGTCCCGGAGCCGTTGCCGAAGCCATGGCCAGGGCTGTCACCGGCGGCCCGGTCGAGGGCGTGCCGCCAGCGCGCGGCCTGCCGCTCGGGAGTGGGCGCCGGCACGGTCAGGACCACGGGGGTGTCGGCAGCCCACAGCGGGTCCCAGCCGAGGGTGCCGTGCGTGAGCAGGGGAATCCCGCGCAGCGCCGAGCACAACGCCCCCAGCGTGCGCGCCCGTTCGGCGGGTTCCCCGGGCAGTGCTTCCAGGGGGCCGAGGACGACCCCGGCACCCGTCAGGCGGGCTTCGAGCGCGGCCACGCGGGCGAGCGCCGGTACGTCGCCGGGGCGCCGGGCGAGTGCCGCTACGTCCAGGACGAGCGGGCGCAGCCCGGCCGCGTGCAGGGCTGCTACGGCCAGCCCCTCGGCGTCGCCGCCCCGGCTGCGCAGTTGGACGAGGCCGGTGCCGGCCGCGGCCGCGGCCCGGTGGACGTCCGCTGCCTCGGCGGTCGGGTCCTCGCGGGCCTCGCCGAGCACCTCGGCGAGCCGGGCATCGGGCTGCGCGCTCCCCAGGAGGTGTCCGGTGACCCGGTCGGGAACCACCAACACCCGGGACAGCGGCGGCCGTTCCGGCTCCGTGACCTCCACCAGACCACTCGCGACCAGCGCCGCTTCGGGGGCCAGCCGGAAGCGCGCGGACGCCGCTCCTGCGAGCCCGCACAGCTCCAGGGCGAGCCCGACCGTGGGCCGACGACGCGTCAGGTCGTCGTTGAGGTAGCCGTAGAGCCGTTCGAACCGTGCGTCCAGGTCGGGCGCCACCGCAACGAGCAGCAGGTCCAGATCCAGCGAGGACAGGCCGAATCGCGCGGCGAGACCGCCGAGGACGGAGCCGGCCGGGGGATGCGGGGGTTCGTGAGCGGGCACGTCGAGACCGCCCGGTTCGTCCAGGACGCGGGCGACTGCCTCGGGAGTGAGGTACTGGCCACGGTAGGGGTCTTCGGGATCGGGATCGGCGGCGCGCCGGACGGCCACCGCGTGCCGCACCCGTTCCTCGACCATGCGGAGCCGCACCCACAGGTGCTCCGCTTCGGCGTCCGCCTCGGCAGTGTGCGTCACGGCTGGCGGTCCCCCCTGCGGCGGCGACGGGCGGGCGCGGGCGGGCGTTCACGCGGGCCGGCGTAGCCGCCGTCCGGACCCGGGTCACTTGTTTCCGTGTAGCGCAGCCTGCGCCCCGGCCCCGCGTCCTCGCGGCGGGAGGTGGCGCGCACGACGAGGCCTTCGGTGACCGGCGGTGCGGCGGCCTTGGTGATGCCGGCGAGCGGCGCCCGCACCCGCAGCGAGAGGGAGGCCTTCAGTTCGCCGCCCATGGCCGACCACACGTCGGAGGCGGCCGGTGCGTCGGACCCGGTTCCGGCGGTGTCCAGGCCCACGGTCAGGCCGAGTTCGGCGAGCGTGCCGGTGAGCAGCCGCGCGGGCAGCGTGTCGGTGCTCACCAGCGTCGCGAGCACCTGTGACAGCAGCCGGTGTTCGTCCTGCGGGCGGGTCGCCCACGCCGTGACCAGGTACGTCAGCTCGAACCAGCGCGGCGGGGAGCGCCGCGCCACGAGGTGGCCGTCCTCGTCGTACACCTCTCCGGAGCCGCTGCCGCGCCGGACGGCGTCCTCCCGGATGTCGTACAGGAAGACGCAGACCGTCGGGGCGCTGCGGCGCGCGGCCCAGTCCCGGGTGGGGGCGTCGAAGACGACGTCGACGCCCGACGCCTCCAGGCCGGACTCGCCGAGCAACCGGCGCAGCCCCTCGTCGACCTCGTGGATCACCGGCGGGTCACCTCGTCCGGCGGCTGCACGCTGCCGGTGACCACCAGGAAGTCGGTCGTCACCGGGGAGAACCCGGGGCCCTTGGCGGTGATGATCCGGGGCCCGGTCTCGTCCTTGGCGAGGATGAGCAACTGGCCGATGAAGGTGCCGTTCGGCAGCGGAATGGTGGGCGCCGCCGCCGCGGTGATCCCCGGCTTCCAGGTGAACCGCACCGGCACGCCCGGCGGGAAGTCCTTGCCGCGCACCGAGGTGACGAAGCCGGGCCTGCCGATCGCCGGCACCGCGATGATGCGCGGCTGGAGGATGCGCAGCCGCTCCCGGGCGTTGTTGTCGCCCTTGTCGGCGTCCGTCCCGGTGGTGGTCAGCTTGCCGGTGACGTGGGTGGTCAGGGCCTTCTTGGGGCTGAGGACGACCCGCACGACGGTGCTCGCGCCCTGGTCCAGGTCCGGCAGCGCGCACACCCAGTTCTTGTCGCAGCCCTCCGGCTGCCCGTTGTTCGGGATGCTCTTGGGCAGGCCGATGTGCAGCCGCAGCCCGGTAGCCAGCGCGTTGCGGCCGTTGCGCACGGTGTACGTGACCACGACGCGCCCGCCGACGTATCCGGGGTTCGGCTGGGCGGTGAGGCGGAGACCGGGCCCGGCATCGGGCTCACCCGGAGCCGGGGGCACGGTGGGCGGAGAGGTGGGTGTCGGCGTCGGTGTCGGGGTGGGTGTCGGGGTCGTCGGGGGCGTGGCTTGGACGACCGGCACCACGGTGCGGCCCGTGTTGTCGCTGGGCTGCGGATCGAGGACGGTGCCGGTGACCGACCAGTCGATCGGCGCGTTGCCGGGGGTGACCCCGGTGACGGTGACGGTCACCGGCACGGTGGTGCCGGGCGGCACGACACCGACGGTGCACTGGAGGGAGGCGGCGTCGCACGTGCCGCCGGGATAGGTCAGCCTGGTGATCTGCACGCCGGTCGGCGGGGCGACGGTCAGCTCGGTGCCGGGGGAGGCAGCGGGGCCGTTGTTGACGACATCGACACGAATGGTGGTGGTCTTGCCGACGGTGACCGCCGGGACGGTGCCGGGCGCGTTCACCGCGAGGTCCACGGACTGCTGGACGCTGGGTTCCTTCTGCCGGCCCCCGAGCTCCGCGGTGAGCGGGGTGAGGTCGCCGGACGCGACGTCCAACAAGCGGAGTTTCTCGGGGCTGTTGGCGGCGACCTCGGCACGGGAGCTGATCACCAGGCCCTTGCCGTCGGCCGTCCAGGCGGCGTCCCGGGGCTGGAACGGACCGGTGGCCGAGGTGTCCGGCAGAGCCGTCTGGCAGGCGCCGGGGACGTTGCGCGCGACGGTGGGCAGCAGAACCTTGCAGTCGTCGCCCGACAGGGACGTGAGGAGGATGCCGTCGCGTTCGTCGACTGCGCCGCCGCCGCTCTTGCGGTTGAAGGCGATGGTGAGGCCGTCCGGGGAGAACGCCGGACTGTCGTCGATGACCTGGCAGTTGCCCGGGCAGATCGTGGCGCTCAGGTCGCGCTGCCGGTCCAGGTGGTTCACCGGCGCGGTCCAGATGTGCTTGTTGCCGCCGCTCCCGCCGATCACCTCGTTGCGGGTGAAGGCCAGGGTGGTGCCGTCGGAGGACCAGGTGGGCTGGGCGTCCTCGCCCTGCTGCTGCCCGGCCGGCGGGGTGATCCGGCCGGTGATCGCGCCGGTCGCCGCGTCGGCGATCAGGATGCGGCTGGGGCCCGCGGCGTCCCCGACGCCGCCCGGCGACGTCCGGGTGAAGGCGAGGTACTTGCCGTCCGGGGAGAACGTCGGGTCGGTGTCCCAGTCCGTCGCGCCGCGTCCCGCGAGGGGCATGGCCTGCGCGTCGGTGCCGTCGGCGTCCGCGAGCCAGATCCGTTCGATCCGCTGGTTGTCGGCGTTGGTCTCGAAGCGGGTGACGACGATCCGGCGGCCGTCGGGTGTGTAGTTCTGCCGCTCGGTCCACGGGTCGGAGCCTGCGGCGGGCTGGAACAGCGGGTCCTTGGTGGGATCGGTGTTGGTGTCGGCCGCCGGGTCCTCGTTGAGGATCGTCAGGTTCAGGTCGCGTGGGTCGGACCCGTCGATGCGGGCGTCCTGCAGCGTCACCACGTGGGAAGTGGCCGCCGAGTCGCGCTCCACCACCACGCCGCCGCCGTTGACCGGTCCCAGCCAGGTGGGTGAGAGGACCTCCCGGTTCTCGTTGAGCACCAGCCCGGGCTCGGTGTCCGCGTGTGCGGTCGACTTGAACACGTGGTCGTAGTCGCCCTCGCACGTGCAGGTGATCTCGGGGCTGAGGAACACCAACTGGTCCCCGTCGGGCAACCACGATGCCCCGTGGGCACGCCACCCCGCGTAATTGCCCGCGAACAGCGCTTCGTCACTGGTCCCGTTGGTGATCCGCAGCCGGGGCACGGACTGCCCGTTGTCGGTGGTGGTGGAGGTGTACGCGATCCAGTCCCGGTTCACGTCGTCGTTCACCGGGTTCCACGCCGGCTCGGAGGCCGTGCCGTTCGCCGGGGAGGTGATCCGGGTGGCGGTGCCGCCGTTCAGGGGCCGTACGTAGATCTGCTCGCCGACCAGCGGATCGCTGTCGCCGCTGTACGCGATGCGCTGCCCGTCGGGGGAGACCGTCGGGCACTCCTCGTTGGCGGAGGTGTCGGTGAGCCGCGTCAGGCCGGTGCCGTCGGTGCGTACCAGCCACAGGTCGCGCTGCGTCCCGCCGCCGGTGCCGCCGGGTTCGGCCGAGTCGAACACCACGGACTGCCCGTCCGGCGTCAGCCGGGGGTGCGCCGCGTCCCGGCCGGTGGTCAGACGCCGTACCGAACCGTCCGCGGCCCGCAGGTAGACCTGCGGGTTCTTCTCGTCGCGGCGGCTCGCGAAGACCATCTGGTCACCGAGCGCGGACGGCTGCACATCGTTGTGGACGGGGCCGTCGCCGAACAGAGGTGTGCTGGAGGTGGTCGAGGCCACCGTGCCGAGGCTGCGGTGCCGGGTGCCCGCGTACGCGACGCGGGTGTCCGTGGCGTCGGCCGCGCGCGGGGCGGAGGCGGCGCTGCCCTGTCCGGAGGCCGCCGTCACCCCGAGCAGCGGGATCAGCAGCAGCAACGACGTTCCAAGTCTCCCCAGGCGGTACCGGCCGCCGGGGTCAGCCGTTCCCATCACGGTCCCCTTCGCAGTCTGGTGCGGCATCCCGATGTGCCCATCCGGATCGCCTCCGCCACCCTGTACCGGACGTGCGCGGCGCGGCAGGGCGGCGGGGCCGTACCCGAGGGAAACGCGCGGTGCGCTTTCGGGCAGTGCGGGTTTCCCGTAGGTCGCTCCCGGCTTGTTGCCCCTGCGGCGTCAACGCCGGTGTCAGATCAGTCCGTTGCGCAGTGCGTAGCCCACCGCGTGGGCTCGGTTGCGCAGTTGGAGGCGCGTGATTATCTCGTGCAGGACGTTCTTGACAGTCCGTTCCGAGTACGAGGTCTTGCGGGCGATCTCCGCGGTGTCCAAGCCCTCCGACACCAGGCGCAGCATGTCCGCCTCGCGCGTGGTCAGCGTGGACAGCGACAGGCCCCGCGGGTCGAGCGCCGAGCGCTGGAGGCTGCTCACATGGCTGAGCAGCTTGCCGAGCAGGTCGCCGGGGAGCACACCCTCCCCGTTGGCTATCGCCTGGACCAGCTGGAGAAGTTGGTCCTGGTGCGCGTCGGAGCGCCGCAGCACCGCCGCGACGCCGCACTCTATGACGCGTTGCAGCGCGCCGGATCCGAGGGCGCCGACCACGAGGCCGGTGCGGGTGGCGGTGTTGAGCCGCAACCGGTCCAGCAGGGCCGTCACGTCGTCGTCCACGGTGTCCACGACCACCAGTGACGCCTGGGCCCGCTCCGCGTCGGCGTCGTCGAGCAGGTCGACCTCGGGGCGCTGGCGCAGCTGGTGGACGACGCCGACCCGCAGGACCGGATCGGCGGCGTACACGGCCACCGTCACCCGGCTCCGGTGTCCGGGCAGGCTCTTGTCTTGTGCACAGGACATGGGAGTTTTACCTGTTTCATGAATTCGTGGGGGGCTGGGCGCTGGGACGTGGCGAGCACCGGAGGGCGGCGCGCGGGCTGCGACGGGAAACATCAATGCCCGCTGAATACACGAGAGTTGACGGTGACTGTCGGGGCATCGCGACTGCCCGCGTCTTGCCCTCGCGTTCCTCGCCGCACGCCCGGACGTGTTTCTACGGTGGTAGGCGTGACGCCTTCCGCAGCCTCTTCCGGCCCTGGTGCGCCCGGCCTCGACATCCCGGCCGTGACCGTGACACCGGGTGACACCACCACGACAACTCTGACCGTCCGCAACGACAGCGACATCGTCGAGGCGTACAGCCTGGAGGTCGTCGGGGACTGCGCCTCCTGGACCACCGTCGAACCCGCCCGGGTCTCGCTCTACCCCGGCACCTCCGAAACGGTGACGCTCCGTCTGGAGCCGCCGCGCTCCCCGGAGATCCGGGCCGGCGAGATGCCGCTGGGTGTGCGGGTCCTGCCGGCCGAGCACCCCGATGCGGTGCAGGTCCTCGAAACCACCGTGCACATCGAGGAGTTCCGCGAGCTGCGCACCGAGCTGGCACCGCGCCGCCGGCGCGGCTGGCTGCGCGGTCGCTACCGGCTGGCGGCCCAGAACCAGGGCAACACCCCGGCGCAGGTGTGCTTCACCCCCGGCCAGGCCGGCGAGGAGCTGGCGTTCGCCTTCACCCCGGCGAAGCCGAAGCTGGAGCCCGGCGAATCGGCGGAGGTCGGACTGCGCGTCCGCACCGGCAAACCGGTGTGGTTCGGCTCCCCGGTGGTGTGGCCGTTCACCGTCGACACCACCGACGACCGGGACCAGGACGAACAACCCGGCTCGTACGACACCACTGTCCGGACGCCGCTGGACGCCGAGTTCGTCCAGATCCCGATCTTCCCCAAGTGGCTGCTCGCACTGCTTGCCGCGCTGCTCGCACTGCTGATCGCCTGGTTCGCACTGGTCCGTCCGGCCGTGCGCAGCGCAGCCAAGGACGCGGCCGACGAGGCGGTCCAGGCACGGCCCACGCCCGCCGGACAGCGGACTCCCGGCAGCGGCGCCGGTTCGGCCGGTCCCGGCACCCAGGGGTCGGGCGCGTCGGCCGGAGCGGGCGGCGCCAGCTCGGGCGGCGGTGGCGGCGGCAGGTCGGGCGGTGGCGGCGGCACCTCGACCGGCAACGGCAGCGGCCAGCAGAGCTCGCAGACCATCGACGTGCAGGCGGCGAGCGGGGAGACCAAGACCGGCACCTACACGGTGCCCAAGGACAGCATCCTCGGGGTCACGGACATCGTCGTCGCCAACTTCCAGGGCGACGAAGGGGTGTTGACGATCTCCTTCGGCGACCGCAAGATCACCACTATCGCGATGGAGACCTTCCGCAACCAGGACTATCACTGGGTCACCCCCATCAAGATCCCCGAGGGCGACGCCGTGTCCATCGAGGTGACCTGCAACAAGCCCGGCACCCCGGCCACCGGCCTTCGGGCAAAGGGCTGTCACGAGGTCCTGAACGTGAGCGGCCTGCTCGGCAGCACCAAGCAATGACTCGAACCTCTCCACTTGCAACCCATTGTCGATCGGTAAAGACGCGATCTGCCAAGCGATGGGTCTCCTTTCACTCGGATCGGTCCTGAAATCGACAGACCAGGTCTGAAAACCAACACCCGACAACCCCAGGTCAGCGGCCTGGGGTTGCTCTGTTGCACGGGTCGACTGCCGATCCCGTGCTGCCCTGGCATGGCCCGCCGAGGGTGAGGCGGAGGCGCAGCGGCCGAGCCGGCTGCACCGCCTGATGCGCTACCTCCCCCTCATCGCCCCCGTCCTGCTGTGGGCCGTGCCCTGCGGGGTGCTGCTCTACGGCGGCCAGCACTGGCCGCTGCCCGTCACGCCGGCCGGCACCGCCCTGTTCGCCCTCGGCCTCATCGGCATGCCGCTCGCGATGATGCGCGGCCACGGCCGGCGCCAGCGGGACCGGGCCGCGATCATCGGTGACACCCTGCTCGGCACCAGCTGGGTCCTGTTCACCTGGTCCGTGCTGCTCGGCGTCCTCCTGCGACTCGCCCTGACCGTGGCCGGCGTCGGCGGGAGCGAGGACCGTGCCCGCATCGTCACCTGGGCCGTCCTCGGCGTGAGCGCAGTACTGCTCGCCTGGGGGTACGCCGAGGCCCGCCGCGTGCCGCGCGTGCGCCGACTCGATGTGCGACTCCCACGACTGGGTGCCGGGCTGGACGGCCTCCGGGTCGTCCTCGTCACCGACACCCACTACGGTCCGCTCGATCGCGCTCGCTGGTCGGAGCGGGTGTGCGAGACGGTGAACACTCTGGAAGCCGACCTGGTCTGCCACACCGGCGACATCGCGGACGGCACGGCCGAACGCCGCCGGGCGCAGGCCGTCCCGCTCGGGACCGTGCGGGCCACCCGGGCCCGTGTGTACGTCACCGGCAACCACGAGTACTACAGCGAGGCCCAGGGCTGGGTCGATCTGATGGACGAGCTGGGCTGGGAACCGCTGCGCAACCGGCATCTGCTGCTGGAACGCGGAGGCGACACCCTCGTGGTAGCGGGCGTGGACGACGTCACCGCCGAGTCCTCCGGCCTGGAGGGCCACCGCGCCCACCTCGCCGGAGCCCTGAACGGCGCGGACCCCGACCTGCCCGTCCTGCTCCTGGCGCACCAGCCCAAGTTCGTCGACCGGGCGGCAGCCGAAGGCATCGACCTCCAGCTCTCCGGCCACACCCACGGCGGCCAGATCTGGCCCTTCCACCACCTGGTCCGCATCGACCAGCCGGCCCTCGCCGGCCTCAGCCGCCACGGCGCGCGCACCCTCCTCTACACCAGCCGCGGCACCGGCTTCTGGGGCCCGCCGTTCCGCGTCTTCGCCCCCAGCGAGATCACCCTGCTCGTGCTCCGCTCCCCGCACCTGCCCCCCTCGCCGTAGCACGGGGCGGGCCGGCGCTCCCGCGCTGTACACGGGTCAGCCGAGCGGGCCGGCTCCCGCCGAGAAGCGGGCGAGTTCCTCGGCGGCCCCGCGCGGCAGGTCGGCGACCTCCGCCGCCGGAAGCCGCGTGATCACGGCTCGCAGCCGTGCCGCGTGTTCCGGCAGCAACGCCCAGGCGGAGGCAGGCGCGTTGACGGCGGTGAGCAGCAAGTCGCCCTCGTAGAACCAGGCGTCGAGCAGCGGTTCCTCGATCAGCAGGCGCACGGCGAGGGGGAGGACGAACGGGAGCGCCACCCGCTGTGCCACGAGCGTGCGCAGATCCGCCGCTCCGAGTGCGCCCAGGGGCACGCGCCGCAACTCGTGCACGGTGCGCACCAGTCGAGTCGCGTCGGCGGCAGGCGGCGCCCAGCGGGGCGGGTCCAGTTCGTCGAGCGTGCGGTCGAGGTGCAGCAGATGGTCCATGGGGCTCATTCTCACCGGAGCAGGCACGTGTGCGGTCCGTGACGGCCCGGCAGGTGGAGGGCGCCGTCCGCGTCCCGCGCCGGCCGTCTACGCTCTCGGTATGCGGCGCGGCGATGTCACACGGGACGACGGCACCTGGGTCGGGCTGTCCCTCGACGCGCGGGACCGCCCCCGGCCGGGGCTGTGCGTGTTCAGCGCGGGGCCGCGACTGCTGCTCTCCCAGGGGGAACGGCCCGTGCTGCTCGCCGAGGTCGACCGGCACGACGAGGGCGTGGAGTTCTGGCGCGCCGACGGGTACCGCTCCTTCGTCCCACCGCTGCGTGCCGACACGGGGCGTGCCCTGGCGGGCAGCCCGGAACGGTGGGCCCACCGCTTCGCGCGCCACCTCGTCGACTCGTCCGAGGGTCCGTTGCACGACGGCCGCTGGCTGCTCTCGCACGAGAGTCCGCTCAGGCGCTGGAAGCACGCCGGCACGTCGCACGCCGAACACTGGACCTCGATGCTCGTCGAGGGCCATCCGGACGGGTACATCGACTGGTTCATCCACTCCGGCTCTTGGGAGGTCCTTCCGCTGCGGCCGATGCCCGGTCCGGACGACAGCCGGGTCAAGGCGTACCGCAAGCAGGCCCGGGAAGGGACGCTCCCGCCCGTCCTCCTGTGGTGGGTCAGCGGCCTCGACTGCCACCTGGTCCTGGACGGTCACGCACGGCTCGCCGCGGCGATCGCCGAGTCCGTCGAGCCTTCGCTGCTGCAGTTGCACCGCACGGTGCCCCGCGACGACCTCGCCGCAGGTATCGATGACGCTGTGGCGTCCTACGCGTACGAACTGGAGCGCTTCGCCGGACTCCGCGCCGTCCACGGCCCCACCGTCCCGGACGGCGCCGCCACCGCCGGCCCGCAGCTCGTCCGTCGCCTGCGCGACCTGGACACGGCGGTACGACCCACCTGGGCCTGGCCCCTGCCCGGCGGGGAGGACCGATGGCGCCGCGTCGCGCACGAGGTGACCGCCGGCCGGGAGTGGCCCCCTACCTGATAGGCACCGGGTCCACGCAGCAGGTGCGCTGCCGGGCCCGGTTGCCTCACCAGCCGTCCTGCACCACCCCGTGCGTGGAAAAGGCGATCGGTCGCCGTGTGTGAAGTCGCCCGGGGGGATGCCGAGGTGGTGGCCCTCGGGGCGGTGGGGCTACGGCGCGGCGGCCGAGGGTGAGGCGGGAGACGATGCGGTGGCGGTCTCCGCGGTAGATCGAGTGGACGTACTCCACCGGCCGGTCATGGGTGTCGGTACGACTTCGGCACCTCGGGCGTCGGCGACCACTCCTGCGACCTGGTGATCGCCTGGACGACGTTCTGGGGCGAGAGCCGGGAGGCGTTCCGGAAGGCCGTCGGCCAGGACGACGGCATGTGCGCCTGGGCCCGCACACCAGCGCGCCGCCCCGCACCCCGGGGGTCCGGGCGTGCGGGACGGCGCGGCGGAGGTGCGGCGGCGGCGCCGCGGCGGTGGGTCAGAGGGTCGTGCCGGGGTCGCCGGGACGGATGCGTCCGCGCCAGGAACCGCTCTCGCCGTGCTTCTCGATGTAGTCCTTGAAGCGGTGCAGGTCTCCCTTGACCCGCCGGTCGATCACGCCGAGCATGTCGCCGCTCTTCTCGGCGATGCCGCTCGGCTCGATCTCCATAGTCAGTTCGACCCGGGTGTGTCCGTCGTCCAGGCGTTCGAACCGCACCGATCCGCGCTGCTGGGTGTCGCCGTCGACGGCCCGCCAGGTGATCCGGTCGTCGGGCAGCTGGTCGACGATCTCGGTGTCGAACTCCCGCCGCACTCCGCCGATCTTGGTGGTCCAGTGGTTGTGCCGGTCGTCGAGCTGCCGGACCTCCTCGACGCCCTCCATGAAGTTCGGGAAGTCCTCGAACTGGGTCCACTGGTTGTAGGCGGTGTGGACGGGGACGTCGACGTCGACGGATTTCCTGACCGTGCTCATGCCTTCCTCCTTGCCGCTGTCGAGGCACCGGGCCGCTGCCCGGCCCGTGCGTGTGTGCGGCACCGGGTACCCGCCCGGGCGGAGGCGAGACCTCCGCACGCACCGTGACCCGACCGATGCGTTGAGACAGGACCGAGGGCGCCGCCACACGACCGAGGGCCCGCCGTGACGGAGCCGAGGGCCCGCTGTGACCCCACCGCCGCCCCCATTCGGGTGATCCGCCGCGGGGCCCGCCGCTGCCGGGGGCCCGGGAACACGGGCCCGTGGGGCGTTGACCGCCCGAACGGGCGGCCGGTGCGAAGTGGCAGGGCGCCAGGAGCCGACCGAGACTGAACGCGGCGGTTCGTGATCAGTGAAAAGCACGCCCCTCGAGCCCGACGGCTCGGTGGTCCTGCCTTCTGTGTCCGAGGTCCCCGGAACCCGCCACCGGCGGTTCTCGGCGACCCAGACGTCCTCCCAGGAGTTCGCATGGTGGAGCAGTCCTCCGAGGTCCATATAACCGGGCCGGGCGAACGCGCCGTCACCGGACGGAGCGACGCCGGCCCGGCAGGGACCGGCATCGAGACAGCGCTCGCGGATGCCCTGGCCGACGTGATCCAGACGGAACGGGTCGCGGTCGACGGTCACTTCTTCGACGACCTCGGTGCCAACTCCCTGGTGATGGCCCAGTTCTGTGCCCGGGTCAGGAAACGGGCGGACCTGCCGTCGCCGTCCATGAAGGACATCTACCGGCACCCCACGATCCGGAGCCTGGCGGCCGCCCTCGCGCAGTCCGCCCCGGTCGCCCCGCCGGTCTCCGCACCCGCCGCCGAACCGTCGGCGCCGGCGCGCGGGCCGTCCCCGGGGACGGCGACGGCCCCGCACCGGTCGCACCATCTGCTGTGCGGCACGGCCCAGTTGCTGTTCTTCCTGGCGTACTCCGTGGTCGCCGGGTACGTGACCGCCGCCGGCTACGAGTGGGTCGCCGCCGGCTCCGGCCCGGCCGACGTCTATCTGCGGTCCCTCGTCTTCGGCGACCTCGGGTTCATCGCCCTGTGCGCGTTCCCGGTCCTCGCCAAATGGGTTCTCGTCGGCCGCTGGAAGCCCGGCGACTTCCCCGTCTGGAGCCTGTCGTATCTGCGCTTCTGGCTCGTGAAGGTGCTGCTGCACGCGAATCCGGTGCTGCTGTTCATCGGGAATCCGCTGTACGTCTGGTACCTGCGGGCGCTGGGCGCCCGGATCGGCAAGGGTGTCACCATCCTGTCCCACTCCGTACCCGTATGCACCGACCTGCTGACGATCGGCGCGGGCACGGTGATCCGCAAGGACTCCTTCTTCCTCGGCTACCGGGCGCACGCGGGCCGCATCCAGACCGGCCGGGTCACGTTCGGCCGCGACGCGTTCGTCGGCGAGAAGACCGTGGTGGACATCGACGCCTCGATCGGCGACGGCGCACAGCTCGGCCACTCGTCCGCCCTGTACCGGGGCCAGGCGGTCCCGGACGGTGAACGCTGGCACGGCTCGCCGGCTCAGCCCGCCGACACCGACTACCTGCGGGTACCCGCGGCGGCCTGCGGCTCCGGCCGGCGGGCCTGGTTCGGTCTCGTCACGCTGGTGCAGCTGTTCCTCCTGTACATCCCGCTGGCCGTGGGCGGGGTGTACATCCTGTTCACCGCCGTACCGGCGATCGGCAAGCGGCTCGACCCGCAGACGGCCGCGCTGTCCCGGCCGGAGCTGGTCTCTGACGCGCTGACCCTGTCGCTGGCCCTTTTCTGCGGCTTCGTGATCCTGGGCCTCGCCGTGCTGTACACGGTGCCGCGCCTGCTGGCCCTGGTCGTCCGGCCGGACCGGGTCTACCCGCTCTACGGGTTCCGGTACGCGGCGCACCGGGCGACGGCACGCCTGACGAACATCAGGTTCTTCGCCTGGCTGTGCGGCGACAGCTCCTACATCGTGCACTACCTCCGCGGGCTCGGCTACGACCTGTCGCAGGTCGAGCAGACCGGTTCGAACTTCGGTACCGAGGTGCAGCACGAGACCCCACTGCTGGTCTCGGTCGGCAGCGGCACGATGATCGCCGACGGCCTCTCCGTGGTGAACGCGGACTACTCCAGCACCTCGTTCCGGCTGTCCCGGGCGTCGATCGGCGCGCACAACTTCCTGGGCAACAACATCGCCTATCCCGCCGGCGGCCGGACCGGCGACGACTGCCTGCTCGCGACGAAGGTGATGGTGCCGATCGACGGCGAGGTCCGCACGGGCGTGGGACTGCTCGGCTCGCCGTGCTTCGAGATCCCCCGCTCGGTGGACCGTGACACCCGGTTCGACCACCTGCGGACCGGTCGCACCCACGTCCGCCGGCTGGCCGCGAAGAACCGCTACAACCTGCGTTCGATGGCCCTGATGCTCTTCGTCCGCTGGCTGCACACCTTCGCGCTCACGCTGTTCGCGCTCATCTCCGTGGACCTGTACGGCGTGCTCGGGCACGTGGTGATCGCCGGCTACCTGGCGATCACGCTCGCGTTCTCGACCGCCTACTACGTCCTGCTGGAACGCTGCATCACCTCGTTCCGCGCCCTGCGCCCGCGGCTGTGCTCCATCTACGACCCGTACTTCTGGTGGCACGAACGGCTGTGGAAGGTCCCGGACCGGCACCTCAACATCTTCAACGGCACGCCCTTCAAGAGCCTGGTCTGGCGGCTGCTCGGGGCGCGCATGGGACGCGCGGTCTTCGACGACGGCTGCTACATGACCGAGCGGACGCTCACCACCATCGGTGACGCGTGCACCCTGAACGTCGGCAGCAAGGTCCAGTGCCACTCGCAGGAGGACGGCACCTTCAAGTCCGACGTCACCACGCTCGGTGCCGGCTGCACGCTGGGCGTCGGCTCCCACGTGCACTACGGCGTGACGCTCGGCGACGGCGCGGTGCTGGCGCCCGACTCCTTCCTGATGAAGGGCGAGGAGGTGCCCGCGTACGCCCGGTGGGGCGGCAATCCCGCCGTCGACATGCCGGACCCGGCGGAGCAGCACCCCGGCATCGGCCGGGCCGCCGCGCCGGCCGCGGCCGACACCCCCGCGCACCGGAAGCTGACGCCCGATGGCTGACGACCCAGAGCCGACGAACCGAGAGCTGACGACCGAGAGCTGACGACCCGGCGCCGACGACCGAAGGCTGACGACCGAGAGCTGAGGAAGGCCATTCGATGGGAACGCACGTGGAAGCGGACCGCGAGTTCTGGCGCGGGGTGCTGACCGCCGGCGGTGCCACCGCGGTGCCGCGATGGGTGGAGCGGCCCGTCCCGGGCTCGGGCGAGCACGAGGTCGTGGTCCCGGACGGCGTGACGGACGCGGCACGGGCGCTGGAGCGGCGCCTCGGCGTGCCGGTCAGCGTGCTGCTGCTGGCCGCCCACGCCAAGGTGCTGGCCGTGCTGTCCGGCGAGAACGAGGTGGTGACGGGGTACGCCGCCGGGCTGCGGGGCGAGCCGCTGCCGTGCCGCCTGGTGGTGCCCGCCGGGTCGTGGAGCGCGCTGGTCTCGGCCGCGCGGCACGCCGAGGCCGAGGTGCTGGCCCACCGGGAGTACCCGGTGGAGGAGCTGCGCCGTGAGCTGGGCGCGGCGGAGCCGCCGTACGAGGTGGTCTGCGGTCCGATGGAGGCCGCGGACACCCCGGCCGGCCGCGGTGCCCTGCACGTCCGCTGGTCCGACAAGGACGGACGGCTCAGGCTGCGCCTGCGCTACCGCACGGACCTGCTGGACGCCGGGGCGGCCGCGCGGATCGGTGGCTACCACCTGACGGCGCTGCGGCTGATGACCGCCGACGTGGACGCCGAGCACGCGCGGCAGAGCCTGCTGTCGGCCGACGAGGTGCGCGAGCAGCTGGACGGTCTCGCCGGGCCGCACCGGCCGTTGCCGGACGCCCGCGCCCATGAGCTGTTCGAAGCGCGGGTGCGGGAGCGTCCCGACGCGGTGGCGGCCGTGTACGGTGAGCGGGAGTGGACGTACGCGGAACTCAACGCGCGCGCCAACCGGCTGGCACGGGCGCTGCTGGAGCGGGGTGTCGGCCGCGAGGACGTGGTCGCGGTGGTCACCGAGCGCCACCTCGACTGGCTGGCCGCCACGCTGGCGGTGTTCAAGGCGGGCGGTGTGTACCTGCCGGTCGAGCCGCACTTCCCGGCCGAGCGCGTCGCCGCGACGCTGTCCCGGGCGGACTGCCGGCTGGTCCTGACCGAGGCCGGCAGCACCGGCACCCTCGACGAGGCGCTGGCCACGCTGCCCGGGACGCGACGGCTGCTGATCCACGACGCGTACGCCGAACCGCACACCGACGGCGATCTCGGTGTCCGGGTCGATCCCGGTCAGCTGGCCTACATCTACTTCACCTCCGGCTCCACCGGCGAGCCCAAGGGTGCGATGTGCGAGCACGCGGGCCTGCTCAACCATCTGCACGCCAAGATCGACGACCTGGGGATCGGCGAGGGCTGCGTGGTGGCGCAGACCGCCCCGCAGTGCTTCGACATCTCGCTGTGGCAGCTGGTGTCCGCGCTGCTCGTGGGCGGGCGGACGCTGCTGGTCGGCCAGGACGTGGTCGTGGACGTCGAGCGGTTCGTGGACACGCTGGTCCGCGGCCGGGTCGCCGTGGCCCAGCTCGTGCCCTCCTACCTGGAGGTCGTGGCCGCGTACCTGGAACGGCACCCGCGCCCGCTGCCGGACCTGCGGTGCGTGTCGGTGACCGGCGAGGCGCTGAAACGCGAGCTGGTCCAGCGCTGGTTCGCGATCCAGCCGGGGATCGCCCTGGTCAACGCCTACGGGCTGACCGAGACGTCGGACGACACCAACCACGAGGTGATGACCGAGGTGCCCGAGCGGGTGCTGCTCGGCCGGGCGGTCAACAACGTACGCGTCCATGTCGTCGACGAGCACCTGGCGCTGGTGCCGCTCGGCGCCCCGGGCTTGATCGCGTTCGCCGGTGTCTGTGTGGGCCGGGGGTACGTCAACGACCCCGAGCGGACCCGTGAGGCGTACCGGGAGGACCCCTTCCGGCCGGGCGAGCGCCTCTACCTCGGCGGTGACTGGGGACGCTGGCAGCCCGGCGGCAAGCTGGAGTTCCTCGGCCGGCGGGACAACCAGGTCAAGATCCGCGGCTTCCGCATCGAGATCGGTGAGATCGAGAACGCCCTGCTGCGGGTGGCCGGGGTGCGGGACGGCTCGGTGGTCTGCGCCGAACGGGCCGACGGCGGCAAGCACCTGATCGCCTTCTACACGGGCGAGGTGCTGGAGCCGGACGCGCTGCGCGCGGCCCTCGGCCGGGTCCTGCCCGCCTACATGGTCCCCTCGGCCTTCCACTGGCAGGACGGCCTGCCGCTGACCGCCAACGGCAAGACCGACCGCAAGGCCCTGACCGCGCTGGCCGAACGCACCGCGCCGGACGACGGGGGCGACGCGCCGGCGGAGCCCGACCGCGCCCCGCGCACGCCGACCGAGCGGAAGCTCGCCGCGGCCTGGGCCGACGTGCTGGGCGTGCCCGAGCACCGGATCGGCCGCCAGGACCACTTCTTCGAGTCCGGCGGCACCTCCCTGTCGGCCGTCAGGCTCACCATCGCGCTCGACCGGGCGGTGTCCCTGAAGGACATCACCCGGCACCCGGTCCTCGCCGACCTGGCCGTCCTGTTCGACGGCACGGCCCGCCGGCGGCCGGAGCTGCTCCAGCCGCTGTCGCGTCCGGGCGGCACGCCGGAGAGCACGCTGGTGTGCTTCCCCTATGCGGGCGGCAACGCGGTGAACTACCAGCCGATGGCGAGCGCGCTGGCGGACAGCGGCATCGCGGTCCTCGCGGTGGACCTGCCCGGGCACGACCTGGCCGACCGGCACGAGCCGTTCGCGTCGATCGCGCGGGTCGCGGAGCGGGTCGCCGACGAGATCACCGCGCGCGGCCTGGGCCGGGTGATGCTGTGGGGCCACTCGTCGGGTGCCGCCGCCGCGCTGGATACGGCGCGCCGGCTCCAGGAGCGCGGGGTGGACGTGACCCGGGTGTTCCTCGGCGCGCAGCTGCTCGGCACCGCCGCCGAGCGGCGGGCGGCCATCGGTGAACTGACCGGCGGCAGCGACGCCGAGATCGCCGCGCGGCTGACCGCCGACAGCGGCTACACCGAGCTGGCCGAGCTCAACGCCGCGCACGCGGAGCACATCGGGGCCGCCTACCGGCACGACTGCGTGTCCGCGCACCGCTGGTTCTGCGAGGCGCTGGAGGGCGCGCCGCCGGTCCGGCTGACCGTGCCGGTCTCGGTGGTCGTCGCCGCCGACGACCCGCACACGGCCGGCCACGCCGCCCGCCACCGGGACTGGCTGCTGCTGGCCGAGCAGGTGGACCTGCACGAACTCGCCGACGGCGGCCACTACTTCCCCCGCACCCGCCCGGCCGAGGCGGCCCAGGCCGTCCTGGGCGTCGTGGCCCCGCTGGCCTCCTCCTGAGCCCCGACGCAAGTCCCGACGGAAGTCCCAACGGAAAGGGAGACCGAGATGTCGTCCTCACCCCTGGCAGCACCCCTCGACGTGGAGCTGCGGCCGGACAGACCCGCGGTCCTGCACGTCGATCCCCCACCGGACCTGCCGGGCTGGGCGGCCGCGCACCGCGAGTCGCTGCGCGCGCTGGTCACCGAGCACGGAGCGCTGGTCGTGCGCGGCCTCGGGCTGCGCGAGGCGCCGCAGACGGGTGCCCTGTTCGCGGGCATCGCCGGTGGCCTGATGGCGGAGCGGGAGGCGTTCGCGCCGCGCGACGCGTACGGCCAGGGGCTGTACTCCTCGACCGCCTGGCCGGCCAACCAGCCGATGTGCATGCACCACGAACTGAGCTACACGCTGGAAGTCCCCGGCCTCATGCTGTTCGCGTGCCTCACGGCGCCCGCCCAGGGCGGGGCGACCGCGGTGGCCGACGCCGAGGAGGTGCTGGGGGCGCTGCCCGTCGCGCTGACGGAGCGGTTCGAGCGTGAGGGCTGGCTGCTGACCCGCACCTACAACGACGAGATCGGCGCCTCCCTCGCGGAGTCGTTCGGCACGGAGGACCGCGCCGAGATCGAGCGCTACTGCCGGGAGCGGGCCATCGACTTCACCTGGCGGCCCGACGGCTCGCTGCGCACCGAGCAGCGCCGCAGCGCCGTCGTGCGGCACCCGCTCACGGGCCGGCGGTGCTGGTTCAACCAGATCGCCTTCCTCAACGAGTGGACGCTGGACCCGGAAGTGCGCGAGTACATGACGGACGTCTACGGCGCGGACGGTCTGCCGTTCAACACCCGCTACGGGGACGGCAGTCCGATCGGCGAGGAGGTCGTCCAGCTGCTGAACAGCACCTACGAGGCGCACACCCGGCGCGAGCCGTGGCAGGCCGGTGACCTGATGCTCGTCGACAACATCCGCACCGCGCACAGCCGGGAGCCCTTCACCGGCGAGCGCAAGGTGCTCGTCGGCATGGCCGAGCCGTGCCGCCTGGACGACGGCCTCCCGACCCCGGAGGCGAGCCGGCGATGACCCGACCGTCGTCAGCGGCCGCCCGGTCGGCCGCGCCCCAGTCCGCCCCGGTGCCCTCGTTCGCGGTGATCTCCGGGACGCAGGTGCAACGGGCCCTCAGCGGGCGCGAGAAGGAGATCGTGGAGCTGGTCGAGGCCACCTACCGGCTGCACGGCGCCGGGGACTCGGTCAACCCGCCGTCGTACTTCCTGCGCTTCCCGGACCGCCCGAACGCGCGGATCATCGCGCTGCCGGCCTCCGTCGGCGGCTCGGTGCACGTGGACGGCCTCAAGTGGATCTCCAGCTTCCCGGACAACGTACGCACCGGGCTGCCCCGCGCCTCCGCGGTCCTGATCCTCAACGACCCCGAGACGGGTTATCCGTTCGCCTGCCTGGAGAGCTCCATCATCAGCGCCACCAGGACCGCGGCCTCGGCCGCGCTGGCCGCGGACTGGCTCAGCCGCTCCCGGCCCCGGCCGAGCCGTGTCGGGTTCTTCGGGACGGGCCTGATCGCCCGCTACATCCACACCTTCCTGGCCGGCACGGGCTGGACGTTCGACACGATCGGCGTGCACGACCTGTCCGCCGAGAGCGCCGACGGCTTCCGCGGCTACCTGCGGCAGGCGGACCCGGCGGCGGAGGTCACCGTCCACGAGCGCGCCGAGGACCTGGTCCGCTCCAGCGACCTCGTGGTCTTCGCCACCGTGGCGGGTGAACCCCATGTCAGCGACCCGTCGTGGTTCAGCCACAACCCGCTGGTGCTGCACATCTCACTGCGTGACCTCGCGCCGGAGATCCTGCTGGGCTCGGCGAACTTCGTCGACGACGTGGAGCACTGCCTGAAGGCCGACACGTCCCCGCACCTGGCCGAACAGCGCACCGGGGACCGCGACTTCCTCAACGGCACCCTCAACGACGTGATGCGCGGACGGGCGGCCCCGCCCACCGACCGGCCCGTGATCTTCTCGCCGTTCGGACTCGGCGTCCTCGACCTCGCCGTCGGCAAGTACGTCTACGACGAAGCAGCAGGGGCGGGCGACCTCCGCCTCATCGACGACTTCTTCCACGACCTGCGCCGGTACGGCTGAGGCTGTCGACCTCGGCCCTGGTACCAGGAGGCCCACCGTGCCCGTAATTTCCGCTCCCCATGACTTCAATGAAGGCCGTCTCTTCGTCGACCTCGAGTCGATCTTCGGATGCCCCCTCTACCTGAAGTGCGAGGGCTTCAACTTCGCCGGCTCCATCAAGTTGAAGGCCGCGAACGAGATGGTGGAGAGCGCCGAGCGGGACGGAGTTCTGACGCCGAATTCCATCCTCGTCGAATCCTCCTCGGGGAACCTGGGCGTCGCGCTCAGCATGATCGCCGCGAGCAAGGGCTACCGGTTCCTGTGCGTCACCGACTCCCGCTGCAATCTGTCGACCAGACTGCTGATGGAGGCGCTCGGCAGCGAGGTGCACATCGTGGCCGACCTGGACGCGAACGGCGGGTTCCTCGGCACCCGGATCGAGTACGTCCGGGGGCTGTGCGCGTCCGACAAGCGGTACGTGTGGCTCAGTCAGTACACCAACGCGGGGAACTGGCGGGCGCATTACCGCACCACGGCTCCGGAGATCGCCGACCACTTCCCGCAGCTGGACGTGCTGTTCATCGGCGCGGGCACCGCGGGGACCCTGATGGGCTGCGCCCGCTACTTCCGGCAGTGGCACCGGCCGGTGCGGATCGTCGCCGTCGACAGTGTGGGCTCGGTGGCGTTCGGCGGCGAGCCGGGCCGCCGGATGATTCCCGGTCTGGGCATGAGCATGGTGCCGCCGCTGCTCGACGAGTCCTACGTCGACGAGGTGATCCGGGTGGAGGAGGCGGACACCATCCGCACCTGTCACCGCATGGCCCGCCGGGGCTTCCTGTTCGGCGGCTCCACCGGCACGGTGGTCAGTGGGGCGACGGACTGGCTGTCCCGGCACGACGCCCGCGGCCTCACGGCGGTGGCCGTCGCGCCGGACCTGGGCGAGCGCTACCTCGACACCATCTACCAGACCAACTGGCTGCAGGATCTGTACGGTGCCCACATCCTCGACTCCGAACGGGTGACCGCCGCGCCCCCGGAGGACGGGTCCTCGTCCCGGGAGCCGAGCCGCCGGCCCAGACCTTAGCGACGCCTCCCCGAGCGCGCGGCGCCCGGCCCTCCTCTGGGCCGTGCGCCGCGCGCCGGGGCTATCGCGCGTTCGGCGCCGTCCGTCCGGCGGTGTCCGTGGCCGTGGTGCGGGCGGGCGCGGGCACCGGTGCCGCGCCGGGCCGCCGGTACACGTACGGCGGGGGCTCCGTCCGGCCGCCGTCGGTCAGCTCGCGCACCAGGGCGTGGTCGGGCGAGAGCGCGCACGCCGGGTCGGTGCGGGCCGCGTCGCCGGTGAGTGCGAAGGCCTGGCAGCGGCAGCCGCCGAAGTCCTCCTCCCGGCGCGGGCAGCTCCCGCAGGGGCCGGTCATCCAGTCGGTGCCCCGGTAGCGGCCGAACGCCGGTGACCGCTCCCAGATCCAGGCGAGCGAGTGGTCGCGCACGTTGGGCGGGTCGAGGTCGGGCAGGGAGGCGGCGGCCGGGCAGGGCAGCGCGGTCCCGTCGGGCGCGACGGTCAGCGAGACCGCGCCCCAGCCGCCCATGCAGGGCTTGGCCACGCCGTCGAAGTAGTCGGGGACGACCCACACCAGGTCGACGGCACCGGCGAGTTCGGCGCGCCGCCGGGCCACGGTCTCCCCGGCGCGGTCGAGTTGGTCGCGGGTGGGCAGCAACGCGGCCCGGTTGAGCAGTCCCCAGCCGTAGAACTGGGTGTTGGCCAGCTCGATGCGGTCCACGCCCCAGGCCACGCCCAGGTCGATGAGGGCGTCGACGGCGTCGAGGTTGTCGCGGTGCAGTACGACGTTGAGACCGAGCGGGAGCCCGGCGGCGCGGACCAGGGCGGCGGCCCGTTCCTTGGCGGCGAAGGAGGGCCGTCCGGCGATGCGGTCGTTGGCGCCGGACTCGGCGTGCTGGACGGAGAGCTGGACACTGCGCAGCCCGGCGCCGGTCAGCGCGGTCAGCCGGGCCTCGTCAAGGCCGGTGCCGCTGGTGACCAACTGGGTGTAGAGACGGGCGGATTCGGCGGCGGCGACGATGGTTTCGAGGTCGTCGCGCAGCAGCGGCTCGCCACCGGACAGGTGCGTGTGCACGATCCCGAACTCACCGGCCTGGCGCAGCACGTCCGTCCACTGTTCGGTGCTCAATTCTCGTGACTTACGCGCCAGTTCGAGCGGATTGGAGCAGTACGGGCAGTGCAGCGGGCAGGCGTGGGTGAGTTCGGCGAGCAGGGCCCAGGGACGGGCGGGCGCCGGGCTGCGCAGTGTCCAGC
>NZ_JAJSZC010000056.1:25271-37673 GCF_036815105.1 Streptomyces sp. IBSBF 3136 | reverse complement strand
GGAGTTAGCGGCGAACAGTATGCGCGGCGGCCCCGCCCCCGCGCCCCCCCCCCCCCCCCCCGCGGGCGGCCGCCCCCCCCCCCCCCCCCCCCCCCCCCCCCCCCCCCCCCCCGTGCCGCGCGCTCGGGCCAGGCGTAGCCCTTCCCGGTGGCCGCGCGGCACGTGCGGCCTGTGCGGAGCGCTCCCGGGTGAGGACGGATGAGGTCACACCCTGGCCCTCGGCCCGCGTCCTTTCACCGCCCTCGGCCCGCCCCTTCACCGACCTCGGTCCGCCCCTTCACCGACCCCGGCCCGCCACTTCGTCGGCTTGGGCCCGCTACTTCGTCGGCTTGGCCCCCATCCGTTCGTCGCCCTGAGGCCGTCTCGGGGTATGCGGATCATGGACGCGGGAGCCGAACCCCCTCGGGACGGCCGCCCGCGCCGCCCGTGGCGCGTGCGCCGCGCCGCGGGTACCCGAAGCGCGCGTGCAGGTGACGCGCACAGGTGAGGAGAAGCCATGGCCCCCGTCCCGCCCCCGCCCCCGTTCGATCCGGAGCTCGCCGCCGCGCTGGACCTGGTCAAGGACGTCCTCACACCCGGGCTCGCCCTGGACGAGATCCCCACCGCCCGGCAGGGCGCGGGCATGGAACTGCTCGGGCTGATCGACGTCACGATGGGCGGCGCCTTCGAGGCGGAGGACCGTACGGTGCCGGGCCCGCGCGGAGCACCGGACGTCTCCCTGCTCATCTGCCGCCCGGTGGCCGCCGATCCCGACGTCCCACTACCGGTGATCTACCACGTGCACGGCGGCGGCATGATCCTCGGCAACAACCGGGCCGGCGTGGACGGCCCGCTGACCTGGGCGCGGGAGCTGGGCGCGGTGGTCGTGTCGGTGGAGTACCGCCTCGCTCCCGAACATCCGCACCCGGCGCCGGTCGAGGACGCGTACGCCGGTCTGCTGTGGACGGCCGAACACGCCGGGGAGTTCGGCGGGGACGCGGACCGGATCGTCCTGGCGGGCTCCAGCGCGGGCGGCGGCCTGACCGCCGCGCTCGCCCTCCTCGCGCGGGACCGCCAGGGGCCGCCGCTCATCGGTCAGCTTCTGATGTGCCCGATGCTGGACGACCGCAACGAGACCGTCTCCAGCCACCAGATGGCGGGCGTCGGCGTCTGGGACCGCACCGCGAACGAGACGGCGTGGACGGCCCTGCTCGGCGACCGCAGGGGCGGCCCCGACGTCTCCCCCTACGCCGCCCCCGCCCGCGCGAACGACCTGTCCGGCCTGCCCCCGGCCTTCCTCGACGTCGGCTCGGCGGAGACCTTCCGGGACGAGGTCGTCGACTACGCCTCCCGGATCTGGCAGTCGGGCGGCGTGGCCGAACTCCACGTCTGGCCGGGCGGCTTCCACGGCTTCGACGGCTTCGCCCCCCAGGCGTCCCTGTCCCTGGCGGCCCGCGCCGCCCAACTGGACTGGCTGCGCCGCCTGCTGAGGCGCTGACCACCCGGCCCCGACCGGGACCGCCCACCTGGGCGGCCCCGGCCGACGGACAGCTCAGCGCATGGCCGCCGGCTCCTTGACCGGTGGCCGCCCGGCGGGGACCTGGTCGAGATGGTCGACGACCTGGGCATAGAACCGCTGCACCGCGTCGTCCACGCTGCGGATGAAGCCGGACTCGGCACTGCCCCGGCCGCTGCCCATTCCCTTGAGCAGAGACAGGCGGAATCCGGTGATCCGCCCCCCGGCCGCCTTCGGCAGCAGGTCAGCGGGTTCGGGGCGAAGCCGCTCCAGCGTGCCGCGGGGGCCGCCCGCCTCGCCCTCCACCAGGGTCTCGATGTGCAGGTCGGCGGGTGCCTCGGCCAGCCGCCGGACGAGCCGTTTGACCGAGGTCAGCGGGTAGCCCTGTGCGGGCGCCGGGATCTGCGTCGAAACGCGTAGCTTTCCGGTGCGCAGATCGGCGCCGACCGCGAGCACACCGGGAGTCCCCTCGATGCGCAGCTCTGCCTCCAGAAGCCCCTGGAGGCAGAGCTGATCGGCCTGGGCGCTGCGACGTTCCCGGGGGTCCTGGCCCCGCTTGCCGCGCTGCACCGGGAGTACCTTCCGGCCGAGTTCACCGCCGAGGCCGAGGCACACCTGCCGGATCAGCCGCTCCCAGCTCTCGACCACCTCCAGCGCTCGGGCGTCACCGTGGCACAGGGTCTCGTCGTCGATGCCGTTGCGCACCGGCACCCATGCCGGGCCCATGTTCTGGAAGCCGTGGCAGCCGGAGTTCTCGTGCTGCAGGTAGTACAGGAGTTCCTGGAGCAGCCAGGCGTGCGCCGCGTTGCCGACGCCTTCGTGCCGGATCAGGACCTGCGCCTGGTAGGCGACCTCCGCCCAGGAGAGGTGCCAAAGCGCCACCTTGTGCTTGCGCCGCTTGTCGATCCTGACCTCGACCAGCGGACTGCCCTCGAGCGCGACGTCGTTGGAGAGCGTGATCACGGCCTCGTAGCCGCGGCGCGCGGCGATGTCCATGTACGCCTGCACCTGGTCGGACTTGAGGGCGTTGCCGTTCGTCTTGGTCTCCACGAGCGCGGTCCACAGCTTCCCCGCACGCTCCACCCGGATGACTCCGTCGGGGCGCCGGGGGGTGTCGCCGTGGGGCAGGGAGACCTCCGTGAACGTCTCCATACGGCCGGCGGGGGCACCGAACGCGGCGGTCAGCCTCCTGCCGAACTCCGGCACCTGGGCCATCACCGACAGCAGTACGGAGGTCGCGCGCGTCTCACGGTCCCGGTCGCTCTTGAGGGCCGAGAGGGGGAACAGCCGCGCGTTCCGCCAGGACTCGTTCTCGGCGAGGGACTTGGCGGCCGTCTTCGGGAGCGTGATCTTCCGCTTGGCCGTACGGGGGCGCGCCGCGGGCCGGGAGGGCGGTTCCGCCTCGTCGCGCGGCCTGCGCGGGGAGGGGACCGCGTCGACCACCGGCACCGCCTCGACGGTCTCCACGGCGGGCTCGTCCGCCACCGTCGGCAGCTCGTCGCCTGCCGTGTCGTCCAGCGCCGAACCGGACGGCGCGTCGTCCTCGATGTCGACGCCGAAGTCCGTGGCCAGACCGGCCAGGCCCGCGGCGTACCCCTGCCCCACCGCGCGGAACTTCCACTCCCCGTCACGGCGGTACAGCTCGCCGAAGATGACCGCGCTGACCGAGTCGGCGTCGTCGACCGCGAACCGGAGCAGTCCCTCACCCGTCGCGTCGGACAACGTGACGGTGAGATCCTCCAGTTCCCCGAAGCGGGCGCCGCCGTACCGGCTCGCGGCGACCACCATCCGGTCGACGTCGTCCGGCACGGCGGTCAGGTCGAAGCCGATGCGGTCCTCGTCCCCACCGTCCGTCGGTGTCTTGCCGAGCAACTGCACGCTGCCGTCGGCCGCGACGGGGTTGTTGTAGAAGTAGAAGTCGCCGTCGCCGCGCACCTTCCCGTCCGGGCCCAGCAGCAGCACCGACACATCAGCGTCGCCTTCGCCGCTCGGGCTGGCCCAGCGCAGCCCGACGATCACGGAACCGACGCTCTCGCTCAGGGTCGACAGCGTCACGTTCGACCCTTTCACCATCTCACGCACTGATCCCCCCGGATGCCGCGGTGTCCCTGTGTGCCCAGGAGGCGCCGGCTACCTGTGAGCACTTCCGTGTGACCTGACACACAGGCGGAGACTGTAGCCTACACAGAACCTCCACACACCCCGGACGGGCGACATGAGTCCGTCAGCCCCCGTTCACCTCCTGCCGGGACGGCCCCTCCGGGTGGCCGGCTGACGCCTTCTTGATCGCCTCTCGGATGCGGGCGTACGTGCCGCAGCGGCAGATGTTCTCGATGGCGTCGATGTCGGCGTCCGTGGGGGCGGGGGTGTGCTTCAGGAGGGCGGCGGCGGCCATGATCTGGCCCGGCTGGCAGAAGCCGCACTGGGCCACGTCGCAGTCGAGCCACGCCTGTTGGACGGGGTGCAGGGTGTCGCCGTCGGCGAGGCCCTCGATGGTGGTGACCGAGCGGTCCGCGCAGTCGGCGACCGGGACCACGCAGGGCTGGATCTCGGCGCCGTCGAGGTGGCTGGTGCAGGCGCGGCAGACACCCACGCCGCAGCCGTACTTGGGGCCGGTGACGCCCAGGAGGTCGCGCAGGACCCACAGCAGGGGCATGTCGGCGGGGGCCTGGACGGTGACCTTCCCGCCGTTGAGGGTGAAGGAGTAGGAACGCATGGGGGCCTTCGGGTCGCGGGTCAGAAGGTGGGCGGGAAGCTGCGGGGCACGGTGCCGGTGGTCAGAAAGTGAGCGGGAAGCTGCGGGGCACGGTGCCGGTGGCCCGGGCGTAGGCGTTGGCGACGGCCGCGGAGGCGGCGGGGACGCCGAGTTCGCCGGCGCCGCCCGGTTCCCTGGTCGAGGGCAGGATGTGGGCCTCGAAGGAGAGCGGGGCGTTGCGCTGGCGGGCGTAGCGGAAGTCGGCGTAGCTGCCCTCGCGCACCGCGCCCCGGTCGATGTGCAGGCCCGCCTGGAGCACGACGGAGATGCCGTCGGTGGCGGCGCCCATCAACTGTGCCTCAAGACCGCGGGGGTTGACGGCGATGCCGACGTCGGCGGCCATCACCACCTTGGTCACCCGTGGGTGCTTCGGGTCGCTCGCGTCGATCTCGGCGAGGCAGGCCACGCTGGAGCCGTACTCCTCGTGCACGGCGACGCCCTGCGCGGTGCCGGCCGGCAGGGCGCGGCCCCACCGGCCGGCGCTCGCCACCTTGTCGAGGACGGCCTTGGCCGCCTCGGTGCGCAGGGTCGTCCGGCGGAAGGCGACCGGGTCCCGGCCGAGGCTGCGGGCGACCTCGTCCACGACGATCTCCTCCGCGGTGCGCACGGTCCCGGAGTCCACCGACCGCCAGGCACCGAGCGGCACGGCCAGCTCGACGCCGCCCGAATCGCCGGAGATCCGGCCGAAGTCGTACAGGCCGGTGGTGCTGGGCAGCGGGCCGGACGCCCGGACGCCCCCCTGCGGGGCGAGGCCGGCGCCGTCGTAGGCCTCCGAGACGGACGCCGTCACCTGCTCGAAGGCCACCACCCGGCCCCCGGACACGCTGGCCCGGACCCGGTGGTGGCTGGCGGGGCGCATCCGACCGTGCCGGATGTCGTCGCCCCGGCTCCACATCAGCTTCACCGGGTGCCGGGCCGCCTTGGAGACCAGCGCCGCCTCGATCGCCGCGTCGAAGTTCAGCCGGCGGCCGAACGAGCCGCCGGCGCGCGTGACATGGACCCGGACCGCCGACGGCCGCAGGCCGACCGCCTCGGCGACGGCGTCGCGCGCGTCCATCGGGGTCTGGGAGGAGAACCACAGCTCCGCGCGGTCCAGCCGGACGTCCGCCACCGCCGTCAGCACCTCCATGGGGGCGTGCCCGACGAAGGCGAACGCGAACTCCCCCGTCACCGGGGTCGAGCCGCGGGGCGGGGTGCGGAACCGGGGCACGGCGGCCTCGAGCCGGGCGCGGATCTGGGCGTCCGACAGGGCGGCCAGCGGCCCCGGCGCCCAGGTGAGACGGAGGGCGTCCCGGGCGGTGAAGGCGTGGTGGAAGGTGTCCGCGACGACGGCGACCCCGCCGGGCAGGCGGACCACCGCGTGGACCCCCGGCATGGCCCGGGCGGCCCGGGCGTCCACCGAGACGAGCTTGCCGCGGATCGTCGGCGGCCGGGCCACCACTGTCGGCCTCGCCCCGGCGACGGCCAGGTCCCCGGCGTACTTCGCCCGGCCGGTGACGATGTCCCGGGCGTCGATCCTGGTCGTCGGCCGGCCGATCACCCGGTGCCGGGAAGGGGGTTTGGGCCGGTCCGGGACGTCGGTACGGCGGATCCGGGAGGCGCTCGCGGTCAGCGAGCCGAAGGTGGCGGTGCGCCCGTCCGGCGCGACGACCACGCCGTCCCGGGTGCGCAGGGTCCGGGCGGGCAGGTGCCAGCGGCGGGCGGCCGCGGTCACCAGTCGGGCCCGGGCCGTGGCGGCGAGCTGCCGCGCGGGGCCGTACAGCGAACTCACCGAACTGGACCCGCCGGTGTACTGGTTGCCCTTGGTCCGGGCGTCGGCGAGCGGGACGCGCACGTCGGCGAGGCGGGCGTCCAGCTCCTCGGCGATCATCATGGCGACGGCGGTGGTGATGCCCTGGCCGACCTCGGCCCGGGGCAGCCGTACGACGACGTGGTTGGCCGTCGTCACCTCCAGGACCAGCATCTCCTCGTCCGCGCCGGTCACCAGGACGCCTGCGCCGGGGGCGCCGGAATCGCCTGGGTCCTGGTGGCCGGGCTCGGCGCCCTCCGCCGACGAGGGGGTGGTGCAGGCGAGAGGGGCGGCGACGGTCAGGGTGGTCGCCGCCACCGTGTACACGAGGAACCTGCGGCGGGACGGCCCAGCCGCGGGGGTGGGCTCGGTGCGGTCCAAACGAGGGCTCCTGTCGGCACGCGGGCTGGCGGGGCCGGCACGGCGCGGGAGGGGGCGCGTGTCCGGCACGGCTGGTTCGACAGATAGGAGGGGCGCCGCCCGGGACCGGTTGCCTGACGGGCCCGTTCCGCTCGGCCCAACCCTTGCCACCCACCGCCAACTTGGCCGGATGTCATCGGTGCGAACCCTGTACCGCGCACGGCTCCCGAAGGTTACCGTTCGGTAGACAGTGTGCTCCCGGAGGTGCCCCCCACATGACGCCAGACCGTGCCGCAGGCCTCGCGGAGTCCGTCCGCGCCCTCGCCGACGGGGAGGTGACCTCCCGCGCGCTGGTGGAACAGGCCCTGGCCCGGATCGAGGCCACCCAGCCGACCCTGAACGCCTTCCGGGTCGTACGCGCCGAGGCCGCGCTCGCGGAAGCGGACGCCGCCGACCGTGAGTTGGCGGCCGGCGGGCGGCGGCCGCTGCTCGGGGTGCCGGTGGCGGTCAAGGACGACATGGACGTGGCCGGCGAGCCGACCGCGTTCGGCTGCGCCGGCGACTTCCCGCCGCTCGCCCAGGACGGCGAGGCGGTACGGCGGCTGCGCGCGGCCGGGGCCGTGATCGTCGGCAAGACGAACACCTGCGAGCTTGGCCAGTGGCCGTTCACCGAGGGCCCCGCGTTCGGCGACACCCGCAACCCGTGGCACACGGGCCACACCCCGGGCGGCTCGTCCGGGGGCTCGGCGGCGGCGGTTGCGGCCGGCCTGGTCGGGGCCGCGCTCGGCTCGGACGGCGCCGGCTCGGTGCGGATCCCGGCGTCCTGGACCCATCTCATCGGCATCAAACCGCAGCGCGGGCGCATCTCCACCTGGCCGCGCGGGGAGTCCTTCCACGGCATCACGGTCAACGGCACACTCGCCCGTACGGTCGCCGACGCCGCCCTGCTGCTGGACGCCGCCGGCGGCAACCACGAGCGGGACCCGCACCGGCCGCCGGCGCTCACGGTGGCGGACGCGGTCGGCCGCGACCCGGGCCGGCTGCGCATCGCCCTGTCCCTGAAGCCGCCGTTCACGGCGGTGCCCGCGCGGCTGCGCCCGGATGTCCGCGCCCGGATACTCGAACTCGCCGAACGGCTGGCCGCGTCGGGGCACACCGTCGAGGAGGCCGATCCGCCCTACGGCCAGATCGGGCTGACCTTCGTGCCGCGCGCCACCGCCGGTATCGCCGACTACGTCCGCGAGGCCCCCGACCCGGCGCTGCTCGACCCGCGCACCCGGGAAGCGGCCCGGCTGGGCCGGCTGCTCGGCGGCGCCCCGCTGCGCGCGGCCCGGCGCGCCGAGGCCGTGCTGCACCGGCGGATCGGCGCGTTCTTCGAGTCGTATGACGTGGTCCTCGCCCCGACGACGGCCGCTCCCCCGCCCGCGATCGGCGCCCTGGCCGGGCTGAGCGGCCTCGCCACCGACCGCGCCATGATCGCCGCCTGCCCCTACGCCTGGCCGTGGAACGTGCTCGGCTGGCCCGGCGTCAACGTCCCTGCCGGATTCGTGGGCGAAGGACTGCCGGTGGGCGCCCAGTTGCTCGGCCCGGCCAACAGCGAACCGCTGCTCGTCTCCCTCGCCGCCCAACTGGAGGCGGAGCTGCGCTGGCACGAGCTGTGGCCGCCCCTGACGGCAGCCCCGAACTCCGCGGCGGCCTGAGGACGCCCCGGGCGGGCGCCTCCCCCAACGGGCGCCTCCCCGGCGGGCGCATCCTGGGCGGGCGCCTCCACGGCGGGCCCACTTCACCAGAGCGGTTCACGTCCGGCGGTTCACCGCGGTCGGTTCACAACGAGCGCTCGGCGACGGGCGGTTCACGACGGCGGGTTGACGACGGGCAGTTCGCGACGGGCGTTGTACGGCCGGTGATTCACTGCGGCCGCTTCACCACGGGCGGTTCACGGCGGCCGGTTCACCGGCGAGTCACGGCCGTTCGGCGTTCGACTCACGGCCGGTCGGCGAGTCACGGCCGGCGGCAGGAGCGCGTCGCGCCCGTACGCTGTGACCATGGACGATGCGTCGATGGTCGGGCTCGTGGGGCGCGTGACGGGGACGGTCGGGCCCGGGCTGGTCGGGGAGGTGATGGTCCGGGTGCGCGGCGGCGCCGAGCACTTCCTCGCCTACGCGTCCGACGGCGCGGCGCGACTGGAGCGGGGCACGGTGGTGATGGTGGTCGAGTACCTGCCGCCCAGGACGGTCTACGTCACCGCCGCCTACGACAACTGAGCACGCTCCGCCCCAGGTGAGGGCGGTGTGCGTCAAGATTGCAACAAGGAGTCGCCGGTACCTTCTCGCCGGGTTCCGGCAGGCGCACACTCCCCTCGTTCGGTGCCGAACGGGCACCATCAAAAGGGGGCGAATGCCGATGATCGTCGGCGTCGTTGCGGGGGCGGCCTGTGTCGCCGTCCTCGTTCTGATCGGTCTGTTCAAGATGATGTGGCGGGTCGCCGAACCCAACGAGGCGCTCATCATCTCCGGGTCCAAGCACCGCACCGAGGGCCTGGAGGAGGGTATGGGATTCCGCATCGTCACCGGGCGCGGCACCCTGGTGCTGCCCGGTGTGCAGGCGGTGCGCAAGCTCTCCCTGGACCTGAACGAGACCGAGTTGCACGTGGACTGCGTCACGCACCAGGGCATTCCGCTGAAGGTGCGGGGCGTGGTCATCTTCAAGGTGGGCGACGACTTCGTGTCGATCGCCAACGCGGCCCGCCGCTTCCTCGACCAGCAGAAGCTGATGTCGGAGCGGGTGCACAACGTCTTCGCCGGTCACCTCCGCTCCATCGTGGGCGGTCTGACGGTCGAGGACATGATCCGCGACCGGGAGAAGCTGACGGGGCAGACCCGGGCGGCCTGCGGTACCGAGATGGAGAAGCTCGGCCTGATCGTCGACTCGCTCCAGATCCACGAGATCGAGGACCCTACGGGGTACATCCAGAACCTGGCCATGCCGCATGCGGCGGCCGTCCAGCGGGACGCGCGCATCGCGCAGGCGGAGGCGAACCGTCTCGCCACCGAGGCCGAGCAGCAGTCGTTCGCCCGGATGGCGGAGGCCACCCGGGACAGCGAGATCCTGCAGGCCGGCTACCAGGCCGAGCGGGACAACGCCTCGGCGAAGGCCCGGCAGGCGGGTCCGCTCGCCGACGCGGCGGCCCGGCAGGAGGTCGTCGTCCAGGAGACCCGGGTCGCCGAACTGGAGGCGCACCGCAGGGAGCAGCAGCTCCAGGCGGACGTCCGCAAGCCGGCCGACGCCCGGGCCTACGAGACGCGGACGCTGGCCGAGGCCGAGCGCGACGCCCGGATCTCCGCGGCGCAGGCGCGGGCGAAGGAGACCGAACTCGCGGCCGCGGCCGAGGCGACCAGGGTCAAGACGGCGGCGGGCGCCGAGGCGGAGGCCACCAAGTCCCGCGGTGCGGCCACGGCGGCGGCGACCAGGGCCACCGGTGAGGCGGAGGCCGCGGCCGCGCAGGCCAAGGGACTGGCCGCGGCCGAGTCGACCAGGGCCAAGGGTCTGGCGGAGGCGGAGGCCATCAAGGCCCGGGCCGCCGCCCTCGCCGAGAACCAGGAGGCGGTCGTCGCCCAGCAACTGGCGGAGAACTGGCCGGAGATCGTCAAGGCCGGCGCGTCCGCGTTCGGCAACGTGGACAACATGGTGCTGCTCAACGGCGCCGACGGCATGGCCGAGATGTTCGCCAAGGCGCTCACCATGGGTGGCACGGGTCTCGGCCTCGCCCGTCAGCTGCTCGCGTCGATGAACCAGAACGGCCATCAGAACGGGAGCCACAACGGCAGCCCGAACGGGCACCGGGCCGGGGAGCCGGCCAAGGTCCCGGCACCGTCCCTCGACGGTGTGGTGGCTCCCGTGACCGCCGCGGCTCCCGTGTCGCAGAAGGTGCCGCTGGAGCCGGAGAACTAGGGGGAGTTCGCAAGAGCGGCGCGCCACCGGGGGACGGCGGCGGGGCCGGGGTCCGCACCGGTGTACCCGGCCCCGCCGCCGTCGGCGTGCGTCGCGGGGGCAGAGCCTGACCAGTCCGACACCCGGCGCGAGCAGCGCCACGACCTTCGCGAGCTCCAGCGCCACGTAACAGAGGTGGCCGCGCGAACGCGGCAGGTCCTCGCCCGCGAGGACGCGGTCGGACTGCTGCCACCTGTAGTAACTGTAGGGTCGACAGCAGAGACCGAGCAGCGAGGTGTGACCCATGACGTCGTCGTCCGCGTTCGACACCGGTTCGGCCGGTGAGCCGGACGCGGAGCCGCGGCTGCTGTGCGACGCCGGCGCGCTGGCCGACGCCCCGCCGCTGCCGGACGGGGTGCTGTGGAAGCTGGCCGAGAGCGGCCGGCAGCTGGACGCCAATGTAGTACGGCTGGCCCCGGGCGACCGCGTCGCGTCCCACCGCGAGCCGCACCTGGACGTGCTGGTGCTCGTGGTCCGCGGGGACGGTGTGCTCGGCAAGGGCTCGGCGGACGCGCCCGAGCCGCTCGCCGAGGGGGCGCTGCTGTGGCTGCCGCACGGCTCCACGCGCAGCATCACCGCGGGCGGGAGCGGTCTGACGTACCTGACCGTGCACCGGCGCCGCCCGGGCATACGGATCCAGTCGCGCGCGGCGACGGCGCCCGCGCAACCCTGAGACGCCGGGCGCCCGTTGCGCGCGCGGAGGGGGCGGTTAGGGTGCGGGCGTGAGCACGTACACCGACGAAGACGTTCCGGGCCGCCGCGGCCCCCACGCCACCACCGAGGCCGACCCGCGCGAGGTCGGCGCGGTGCGCACCGAGTACTCCCCCGCCCACGACGGCGACCCGGACCCCGGGGAGATCGTCTGGACCTGGGTGCCCTTCGAGGAGAACGACGGCCGGGGCAAGGACCGCCCGGTGCTGGTCGTCGCCCGGGAGGCGGCGGGCACCTTCCTCGCCGTCCAGCTGTCCAGCAGGCGGCACGACGACGACCGGGAGTGGGTGGCGATAGGCAACGGCCCCTGGGACCGGTCGGACCGGGACTCGTGGGTGAACGTGGACCGTGTGCTGCGGCTGCACGAGACCGGGATGCGCCGGGAGGCCTGCGCGCTCGACCGGATGCGGTTCAACCTGGTCCGGCAGCGACTGCACCAGCGGTACGGCTGGACCTGAGGGTGGTGTGAACCGGTCCGTGAGGACGACGTGAACCGGTCCGTGAGGGCGATGTGCACCGGCCCGGCGGGCCCTATCGCGCCGCCGGCCCCGTACGCGCCGGGAACGCCTCCGCGAAGGCCGCCCGGACCGCCGAGCCGGGCCTGCGGTCCAGGATGCCGAACACCACGTGCTCGAAGGTCCGCCCGAACCGGCCGCCGGGCCCGAGCAGGGTCCGGAAGGCGCCCGCGACCTGGGCCGGGTCGTTCTGGAAGACGCCGCAGCCCCAGGCCCCGAGCACCAGCCGCCGGTAGCCCTGGGCGGCGGCGGTCTCCAGCACGCGTTCGGCCCGCCGGGCCAGGACGGCCGGCAGCTCACCGGCGCGCTCGGGCGCGGTGCGCCGTACGACGCCCGCGTTGGGGGCGGCGGCCGTCAGGAAACCGGCCGCGTACGGCTGGGGCAGCAGGCCGCCGCGGTCGTCGCGGAACACCGGCACGGCCGGGGTGTGGATCACCCGGTCGGTGTAGAGCGGGTCGCGGTGGGCGCGGTGGTGATCGTAGAACTGCCGGGCCTGAAGGAGGCAGGTGTACAGCGCCGAGGCGCGGCAGAGGGCCTCTTCCTGGGCCTGGGCGCCGTTGAGGTAGCCACCGCCGGGGTTGCGGGCCGAGGCGAAGTTCAGGACGGCGACCGGTGCGTCCGCCAAGCGGCGGGCGGCCTCCAGGCTGCTCTCGCCGGTGACCTCGAAGGACGTCTCCGCGTCGGCGGCCCGAGGCAGCGGAACCGGCTCCGGACCGTACATTCGCGTGGCCGCCCGGGCGGGCGCGGCCGCCCCCGCCCCGCCGCCCAGGGCGCCGGCCCGCGCGGG
>NZ_JAJSZC010000056.1:0-25261 GCF_036815105.1 Streptomyces sp. IBSBF 3136 | reverse complement strand
GGGGGGGGGGCGGCGTTGGTAGTGTAGGGGGCGGCGGGCCTTTTTAGGGGGGGGCCCCCCGCGCCCCCCTCGACCGCCGCCGCCACGGAGACCTGCCGGCCGTCCGGCGCTCGGTACTCGCCCGCCGCCACGATGCGCTCGGTCTCCGTGGCGACGCCGCGCAGGCGCGCGCTCATGGCGCCACCCCCGTGGACGCCATGATCACGGCCCGCGCGGAATCCCCCGTCGTGCTCATGCACGCATCCTGGGTGATGCTGGGATGCGGTGCAACGGAGTTTCCCGGCCCCGGAACGGGCCGGGAACGCACGAGGAAACGGAGGTTACCGATCCGGAACGTCCCGTTGGGCACTCTTGTGCGATTCGGCGCGAGGGTCTTGGGTGGGACGAGTGCCCGCGCGGCCCATCCGCGGGCCGGGCAGGTGGCATGGTGGAATCTCAGGAGGATCCCGACATGTCTGACTCGACACACGAAGGTGGCGACTGTACGGAGCCCCGCACGGCCGTCACCGAAGCCGAGGTGGAGGCCCTGGTCCGGGGCATCTGCTTCAAGACAGGTCCGCCCCGCACGCTCGGGGTCGAAGTGGAATGGTTCGTCCACGAGCTGCGGCTGCCGCAGCTCCCGGTGACACCCGAAAGACTCGAAGCGGCCTACGCCGACCTGCGGACCGTGCCCCTGCGGTCGCCGCTGACCGTCGAACCCGGCGGCCAGCTGGAGCTGAGCTCGCCACCCGCCGCCTCCCTGATGGAGTGCGTGGACATCGTCTCGGCCGACCTGGACACCGTCCGCACGGTCCTCGCCGAGCACGGCCTCGGCCTCCTCGGCGCAGGCCACGACCCCTGGCACACACCCCGCCGGTTCCTGCGCCAACCGCGCTACGACGCCATGGAGGCCTGCCTCGACCGCACCGGCACGGCGGGCCGGCACATGATGTGCTCCTCGGCCTCCGTCCAGGTCTGCCTGGACGCCGGTCTTGAGGAACCGGGGCCGCTCGGGTACGAACGGCGCTGGTGGCTGGCGCACCAGCTGGGCGCGGTCCTGGTGGCCGCGTTCGCCAACTCCCCGCTGGTCGCCCTCGAACCCACCGGCTGGGCCTCCACCCGGCAGCTGCTGTGGATGGAGATCGGCGCCGGCCGGGCGGGTGCTCCCCCGCCGGACGGCGACCTCCGCGGCGCCTGGGCCGGGCACGTGCTGGACTCCCCGGTCATGTGCGTCCGCCAGGACAGCGGCCCCTGGACCGTGCCGGAGGGGCTGACCTTCCGCGAGTGGACCCGCTCGCAATCCCCACGGCCGCCCACCCGGGCGGATCTCGACTACCACCTGACCACCCTGTTCCCGCCGGTCCGGCCGCGCGGGCACCTGGAGCTGCGCATGATCGACGCACAGCCCGGCGACGACGGCTGGATCGTGCCGCTGGCGGTCACGGCGGCGCTGTTCGACGACCCGGAAGCCACCGAGGTCGCGCACCAGGCGGTGAAACCGCTGGTGGAGCGGTCGTTGAACCTGCCCGCCCCGCACAATCCGCTGTGGCTCGACGCGGCCAGGCACGGGATCGCCGACCCCGAGCTGCGCGAGGCCGCCGTGACCTGTTTCGAGGCGGCGCTGGGGGCGCTGCCCCGGCTCGGCGCCACCCCCGCGGTCATCGACGCCGTGGCGGCGTACCTGCACCGCTACGTCGAGCGGGGCCGCTGCCCGGCCGACGACCTGCTCGACCGCCTGCACGGCACGCACACCCACCGGCCCCGGCCGCGCTCGACCGGGGGCAGGCGCCCCACCCACGGGAGGAAGGACATCCGCACATGACCGCCCCCGAGACCGAGAAGACGTCGGTGCCCGAGGCGGAGGCGCTGCGCGAGCGCGCGCTCGCCTCGCTCACCACCGCGCGCGCCCGCACCACACTGCTGACCAGCTGTGTGGAGGACCCCGATCTCACCGCGCAGCACTCCCCGCTGATGTCACCGCTGGTCTGGGACCTCGCGCACATCGGCAACCAGGAGGAGCAGTGGCTGCTGCGGGCGGTCGGCGGCCGGGAGGCGATGCGGCCCGAGATCGACGGCCTGTACGACGCCTTCGAGCACCCGCGCGCCGAGCGCCCCTCGCTGCCGCTGCTGCCGCCCGCCGAGGCCCGCGGGTACGCGGCCGAGGTACGCGGCCGGGTGGTCGACCTGCTGACGGCCGCCGACTTCCACGGCAGCCGGCTGACCGAGGCCGGGTTCGCCTTCGGGATGATCGCCCAGCACGAACAGCAGCACGACGAGACGATGCTGATCACCCATCAGCTGCGCCGGGGGCCGCGGGCCCTGACCGCCCCCGACCCGGAACCGGTCCCGCTGTTCCCGGGCCCGGCCGAAGTCCTGGTGCCCGGCGGCCCGTTCACGATGGGCACCTCCAGCGAACCCTGGGCGCTGGACAACGAGCGCCCGGCGCACCCGGTTCAGGTGGCGCCGTTCTGGATCGACACCACACCGGTGACGAACGCGGCGTACCAGGCGTTCATCGAGGACGGCGGCTACGACACGGAGCGCTGGTGGACGCCGGAGGGCTGGGCGCACGTCCGGCAGCACTCCCTCACCGCCCCGCTGTTCTGGCGCAGGGACGGCGGGCAGTGGCTCCGGCGCCGCTTCGGGGCCACCGAGGCGGTGCCGGCCGACGAGCCGGTGCTGCACGTGTGCTGGTACGAGGCGGACGCCTACGCCCGCTGGGCCGGCCGCCGGCTGCCCACCGAGGCGGAGTGGGAGAAGGCCGCCCGCCACGACCCGGTCACCGGGCGCTCCACCCGCTACCCGTGGGGTGACGCCGACCCGGAGCCCGAGCACGCCAACCTGGGCCAGCGGCACCTCAGGCCCGCCCCGGCCGGCAGCTACCCGGCCGGCGCGTCGCCGCTCGGTGTGCGCCAGCTGATCGGGGACGTGTGGGAGTGGACGGCGAGCGACTTCCAGCCGTACCCGGGGTTCCGGGCGTTCCCGTACAAGGAGTACTCGGAGGTGTTCTTCGGCTCCGCGTACAAGGTGCTGCGGGGAGGCTCGTTCGCCGTGGACCCGGTGGCCTGCCGGGGCACGTTCCGCAACTGGGACCACCCGATCCGGCGGCAGATCTTCTCCGGGTTCCGCACCGCCCGCTCGGAGGCCATCTGATGTGCCGTCACCTCGCTTACGTGGGGCCCGAGGAGTCGCTCGGCAGGCTCCTCGTGGAGCCCCCGCACAGCCTTTACCGGCAGTCGTGGGCGCCCCGGCGGCAGCGGCACGGGACGGTCAACGCCGACGGTTTCGGGGTGGGCTGGTACGTCGCGGACGATCCGGTGCCGGCCCGCTACCGGCGGGCCGGGCCGATCTGGGCCGACCTGTCCTTCGCCGACCTGGCCCGGGTCGTGCGGTCCTGCGCGGTGCTCGCCGCCGTGCGCGACGCGACCCTCGCGGGCGCGGACGCCGAGGCCGCGGCGGCGCCCTTCGCCGCCGGGGAATGGCTGTTCAGCCACAACGGCGCCGTGGCCGGCTGGCCGGACGCCGCGGCACCGCTGGTCGCGGCCCTGCCTCCGGTCGACCTGCTGTCGCTGCAGGCGCGCACCGACTCGGCGTTCGTCTGGGCGCTGGTGCTGCACCGGCTGCGCTCGGGCGACGAGCCCGGGCGCGCCCTGGGCACGGTGGTGCGCTCGGTCGCCGAGGCGGCTCCCGCGTCCCGGCTGAACCTGCTGCTCACCGATGGCGTCACCGTCGCGGCCACCGCCTGGGGCGACAGCCTCTGGTACCGCGCCGAGCCCGGCACCGGCACGGTCGTCGCCTCCGAGCCGTACGACGACGACCCGCTCTGGCAGGAGGTCCCCGACCGCACCGTGCTCACGGCGAGCCGGGCCGGCGTGCTGCTGGCCCCGCTCGAGGACCCGGCCCTCTCCCCCGCTCCCGGCTCCGCCCGAGCGGGGGGACCCCCATCCCCGAAGGAGCCCCGTACGTGAGTCCCCTGCACGTCACCCGCACCCTCCCCGAGGGCGCCACGGACGCCGCGCTGCGCGCCGATGTCCTGAGCGGCCTCACCGACCACCCCAAGACGCTGCCGCCGAAGTGGTTCTACGACGCCGTGGGCAGCGAGCTGTTCGAGCGGATCACCGAACTGCCCGAGTACTACCCGACGCGGGCCGAGCGGGAGATCCTCGCCGTCCGGTCCGGCGAGATCGCCGCGGCGAGCGGGGCGCGCACCCTGGTGGAACTCGGTTCCGGCTCGTCGGAGAAGACCCGCTTCCTGATCGACGCGCTCACCTCGCTGCGGTCCTACGTGCCCGTGGACGTCAGCGAGAGCGCCCTGACCCAGGCCGGGCGTGCGCTGATCGAGGAGCGTCCCGACCTCGACGTGCACGCGCTCATCGCCGACTTCACCGCGCCGCTGGAACTGCCCGCGACGCCCGGACCCCGGCTGGTGGCCTTCCTCGGGGGCACGATCGGCAACCTGCTGCCCGCCGAGCGGGAGAAGTTCCTCGCCTCCGTGCGCGCCCTGCTCGCACCCGGCGACGGGCTGCTGCTCGGCACGGACCTGGTCAAGGACGAGCGGGTGCTGGTCCGGGCGTACGACGACGCGGCCGGCGTGACGGCCGCGTTCAACAAGAATGTCCTTGCCGTCGTGAACCGGGAGCTGGGCGCCGACTTCGACCCGGCCGCCTTCGACCACGTAGCGCTGTGGGACGCGGAGCGGGAATGGATCGAGATGCGGCTGCGCTCCCGCTCCGCGCAGACCGTCAAGGTGCCCGCGCTCGACCTCGCCGTGCACTTCGCCGCGGGCGAGGAGCTGCGTACCGAGGTGTCGGCGAAGTTCCGCCGGGAGGGGGTGAGCGCCGAACTCGCCGCCTCCGGCCTCGAACTGACCCACTGGTGGACGGACGCCGAGGGCCGCTTCGCGCTGTCGCTCAGCGTGGCGCGCTGAGCGGGGGCCCGCCGGACCGCGGCGCGCCGGTTCAGCCCAGGTCGGTGGCGAGGGCCTCGGTGATCTTGCGGGAGGCCCGCCGGGCCTCGGTCGCGGGGTCGGCCCCGCCGAGCACCTTGGTCATGTACCCCTTGATCGGGTTGTCGGCCTCCACGGCCGCCCACTGAGGGGTGTTGGGGGTCGCCCGGCCGTGTGCGGCGCCCGCCGCCATGGCGGCGACCCCCTCCTCCCCGGCGACCGCGCCGGCCAGAGTGGTCTTGTTGGGCACGTAGTTCATGGTGCGGGCCAGTTCGGTGTCCCACTTGGCGCCGGTGAGCGCCCCGACGACGGCGGTCGCGGCGAACTGGTCGTCGGTGTTCTGCGGGACGACGAGGTCGGAGCCGCCGGTGAAGACCGTACCGGGCCGGGCGGCGCTCTTGCCGGGCACCGGGAAGAAGCCGAGCTTGCCCTTGAGGCCGGGGTTCTGCTGCACGATGGCCTGGGCCGTCCCGGGCACGGCGACGATCTGGGCGACCTTGCCGCCCGCGAACACCCCGGCCTGGGACGGGTGTTCCTCGTCCGAGGCGACGGGGCCCTCGCCGAGCGCCTGGAGCCGCCGGTAGAAGGCCATGCCGCGCAGCGCGGCCGGGGTGTCCAGGGTGCCCCGCCACTCGTAGTCCTTCTCCTGGGCGAGTTCGCCGCCCTCGTCCCAGATGAAGCCGGAGAGCGTGTACCAGTCCTGACCGGCGAGGTAGATCCCCTGGTTGCCACCGGAGTCCAGCTTCTCGGTGTCGCCGAGCCAGGCGTCGCGGGTCTTCGGCGGGTCGGTGATGCCGGCCCGCCCGAAGAGGTCCTTGCGGTAGATGACCACCCGGTTGGCCGCGTACCAGGGCACGCCGTACTGCTTGTTGCCCTCCTTGCCGGGTTCGGCGAGGCCCGGCAGCCAGTGCTCCTTGCCCCAGTCGCGCATGGACTCCAGGGTCAGGTCGGCGAGCCGGCCGTCGTCGACGTACTGCGGGACCTGGGTGTTGCCCACCTCGATGACGTCGGGCGCGTCCTCGGCATGGCTCCTGAGCGCCTTCCGGACCTTCTCGACGATCCCGGTCCACTCCTGGATGCGGATGTCCAGGCGCTGGTCGTCGTGGGTGCGTTCGAAGTCCTCGGTGAAGCGTGCCAGGAACTCCTTGGAGGCACTGTCCTTCATCAGCCACACGGTGACGGTGTGCCGGTCGTGCCCGCCCGGGAGGAGGCCGCAGCCGCTGGCGAGGGAACCGGTGACACAGAGAAGGGCGAGCAGACGACGTCTCACGAGAGGGTCCTGTTCTGTCTGGCATGGGCGGTGCGGACAGGCGAGAGGGCCCGACGTGGGGGGACGAGCGGAAAGCTCGTACGGGTGTACGGGATTTTGGTATGGACCAATGCTCAGGTCAAGCGAAACGGACGGTACAGGTGCGACATCTCGCGCACCGGGCGCGGATACGGCACGGTGGAGTACGGCGTGACACACCGGTCACGACGGACGTGAGGGACGCACCCCGCGGCCTCACGGCGGAGAGGAGCACCCGCATGTCGAACCACACCTACCGGGTCACCGAGATCGTCGGCACCTCACACGAGGGCCTCGACCAGGCCATCCGCAACGGCATCTCGCGCGCCGGGCAGACGCTGCGCAACCTGGACTGGTTCGAGGTGACCCAGGTGCGTGGCCAGATCGAGAACGGCCGGGTCGAGCACTACCAGGTGGGTCTGAAGGTGGGGTTCCGCATCGAGGACGGCGAAGGCGCGGAGTAGCGGGTGGCCGCGGAGCGGCGGGTGGTCCTCAGGTCCTGCCCTCGCGCTCCTGCGCGTCCTCCAGCGCCGCGGACCTGGCCGCCCAGCGGGCCCGCACGACGGTGAAGCCGGCCCGCTCGGCGTCGTCGCAGACGAGTTCGTCGTCGTCGACGAGCACCCGGACCTCGCGGTCCCGGGCGAGCCGGCGCAGGATCTCCAGCTTGGTGAACCGCGCGGGCCTGCGGTCGGCGTCCCGGCGCATGTGGACGCGTCCCTCCGGCAGCCCGTGGGCCGCCAGCCAGTCCAGCGTGTCGCGGCGGCAGCGCTCGGGCCGCCCGGTGAGATAGACGATCTCGCACTCCCCGGCCGTCTCCAGGACGAGCGCCACGCCCTCGGCGAGCGGCGGGTCGGCGGGCGCGGCCGCGAAGAACCCGTTCCAGTCGCGTGGCCTGCCGGTCAGGAAGTGCTGCCGGTGGGCGGTGTCGGCGAGGGTGTTGTCGAGGTCGAACACCCCGACCGGACGTCCGCTGCTGTCGGTCACGGGGCCACCCTAGTCACCCCGCGTCAACTTCCCCCGCCGGCGGGCCGCATGCTTCTGTCATGTCTTCCGTCATGTCTTCCGTCATGTCTTCCGTACCCCGGGCCGTTCCGGCCAACTCCGACCGTCCCTGCGCCGTCGTCGTCTGCCGGGGCTGCTGCTGCGGCGACCCGGCCAAGCACCCCGGGGCCGACCACGAGGGGCAGCTGGAGCGGCTGCGGGCGGCGGCGACCGAGGGCGGCTTCGAGGTGCGTACGAGCGACTGCCTCGGCCCCTGCGACCAGGCGAACGTGATGGTGGTGCGCCCGTCCGCGGAGGGGCGCCGGGCCGGCGGGCGGCCCACCTGGATCGGGTTCGCGCTGGACGAGGCGTGCACCGACGAGGTCGCCGAGTGGGCCGGCGCGGGCGGTCCCGGGGTCGCCGGGCCGCCGCTCGCTCTGGAGCTGCAGATGATCCGGGCGCCACGGGGCGCCCGGGCCCGCACGGGAGGCTGACCGGCGCCGGAGGCCCGGGGGCTGTCCGCCCGCGGGCGGACCGTGACAGGCCGTGGCCGTGGGTGACGGCGGGAATCCCCCGGCCGCCGCGGTGTTGAACCCTGCGTGAGTGCAGTGATCGCCCGGACCAGGTTCTCCGTCCTCGACCGCTCCCGTACCCGGGAGGGCCACCCGCCCGCCCAGGCGCTGCGGGACACCGTCGCGCTGGCCCGGGAGGCGGAGGCACTCGGCTACCACCGCTTCTGGGTGTCCGAGCACCACGGCGTGCCCGGGGTCGCCGGGTCTGCGCCGACCGTGCTCGCGGCCGCCGTGGCGGCCGCGACCGGCACCATCCGGGTCGGCACCGGCGGGGTCATGCTGCCCAACCACCAACCCCTGGTGGTCGCCGAGCAGTTCGGAGTGCTCGAGTCGCTCTTCCCGGGCCGGATCGACATGGGGCTCGGCCGTTCCGTGGGCTTCACCGGCGGGGTGCGCCGGGCGCTGGGGCGCGGCAGGGAGGACGCCGAGGACTTCGCCGCGCAGCTCGACGAACTGCTCGGCTGGTTCGCCGGGACCTCCCCGACCGGGGTGCACGCCCGGCCGGCGGAGGGCCTGCGCGTGCCGCCGTTCGTGCTGGCGATGGGCGAGGGCGCGCGCATCGCCGCCCGCGCCGGTCTGCCCATGGTCATCGGGGACCTGCGGGGCCGCGAGCGGATGCTGCGCGGCATCGAGGAGTACCGCTCCCTGTTCCGCCCCTCGCCGTGGGCACAGGAACCGTACGTGATCGTCTCCGGCACCGTGGCCGTCGCCGGGACCGCGGAGGAGGCCCGGCGGCTGCTGGTCCCGGAGGCCTGGGCCATGGCGTACTCGCGCACCCACGGCACCTTCCCGCCGCTGGCCCCGGCCGAGGCGGTCCTTCAGCGCGCGATGAGCGCGAAGGAACGCGAGTTCTACGAGTCCGGGCTTCGCGGGCACATCGCCGGCACCGGCGACCAGGTCGCCGACGAACTGGAGTCGGTGCTGAAGGAGACGGGCGCCGACGAGGTGCTGGTCACCACCAGCGGCCACGACCGCGCCGCGCTGCTGGACTCCTACCGACGCCTCGCCGCGCTCGTTTCACCGGCTCTCTGAACGGTCCGGGCTCAGCCCTCCACCACGGCCGGCTTGTCCGTCCGGATCTCCACCGAGCCGTCCGCCGCGTCCACCACCGCCCGGTCCCCCGCTTCGAGTCGGCCGGAGAGCAGCAGGTCGGCGAGGCGGTCGTCCACCTCGCGCTGGATGGTGCGGCGCAGCGGGCGGGCGCCGAAGTCGGGCTGGTGGCCGAGGTTGGCGAGCTGGTCGGCGGCCGCGTCGGTGACCTCCAGGGATACGTCCTGGGCGTGCAGGCGGCGCCGGGTGTGCTCCAGCATCAGGTCCACGACCTGGCGCAGCTCGGTGCGGTCCAGGCCGCGGAAGACGATGATCTCGTCGATGCGGTTGAGGAACTCCGGCCGGAAGTGCTGCTGCAGGGCCGGCATGACCGCCTCGCGGATCTTGCCGTAGTCCTCCGTGCCGGCGGCCAGGATGCGGTCGGCGCCGATGTTCGAGGTCATGATGACGACGGTGTTCTTGAAGTCGACGGTACGGCCCTGGGAGTCGGTGAGGCGGCCGTCGTCCAGGAACTGCAGCAGGGTGTTGAAGACGTCGGGGTGTGCCTTCTCCACCTCGTCCAGCAGCAGGACGGCGTACGGCTGCCTGCGCACGGCCTCGGTGAGCTGGCCGGCCTCCTCGTGGCCGACGTATCCGGGCGGGGCGCCGACCAGCCGGGAGACGGTGTGCCGCTCCTGGAACTCGCTCATGTCGAGGCGGATCATGCGGCTCTCGTCGCCGAAGAGGGCGGCGGCGAGCGCGCGGGCCAGTTCGGTCTTGCCGACGCCGGTCGGGCCGAGGAACAGGAAGCTGCCGACGGGACGGTTGGGGTCGCTCATGCCGGCCCGGGCGCGGCGCACGGCCCGGGCGACGGCGGTGATCGCCTCGTCCTGGCCGACGACCCGCTGGTGCAGGTGCTCCTCCAGCTTCATCAGTCGCTCCCGCTCCTCCTCGGTGAGCTGGGCGACCGGGATGCCGGTGGTGCGGGAGACGACCTGGGCGATGTCCTCGGCGGTGACCTTCGGGGCGTGCTCGTCGGTCTTGCCCGCCGCGGCCAGTTGGCCTTCCGCCTCCTTGATCCGATCCCTCAGTTCCTTGGCGCGCTCGTACTCCTCGTCGGCGACCGCCTGGTCCTTCTCCCGGTTCAGGGCGGCGACACGGTCCTCGATCTCCCGGGTGACCTCCAGCGGGGTCCTGGCCCGCAGCCGGACCCGGGCCGCCGCCTGGTCCATCAGGTCGATCGCCTTGTCGGGCAGGAAGCGGGCGGTGATGTACCGGTCGGACAGCTCGGCCGCGGCCACCACCGCCTCGTCGGTGATGCGGACCTGGTGGTGGGCCTCGTAGCGGTCGCGCAGGCCGCGCAGGATCTCGATGGTGTCGTCCACGCCGGGCTCGCCGACCAGGATGGGCGCGAAGCGGCGCTCCAGGGCGGCGTCCTTCTCGATGTGCCTGCGGTACTCGTCCACCGTCGTCGCGCCGATCAGGTGCAACTCGCCGCGGGCCAAGGCGGGCTTGAGCATGTTGCCCGCGTCCATCGCGCCCTCGCCGCCGCCTCCCGCCCCGACCATGGTGTGCAACTCGTCCAGGAACAGGATGAGTTCGTCGCCGTGCTCGCTGACCTCGTCCAGCAGCTTCTTCAGCCGCTCCTCGAACTCGCCCCGGTACTTGGTCCCGGCCACCATGCCGGCCAGGTCCAGCGAGACCAGCCGCTTGCCGGTGAGCGTCCCGGGCACGTCGCCGGCGACGATGCGCTGGGCGATGCCCTCGACCACGGCGGTCTTGCCGACTCCGGGGTCACCGATCAGGACCGGGTTGTTCTTGCCGCGCCGGGAGAGCACCTCGATGGTCTGCTCGACCTCGTCGTCGCGTCCGATCACCGGGTCGAGGCGGCCGTCGCGCGCGTCCTCGGTCAGATCGCGGCCGTACTCGTCCACGGTCGGGGTGCTGCTGGGCATCTTCCGCTCGGCCGTGCCCTCGGTGGGCAGCCGGGTGGGTTCCCAGCCGCCCTCGCCCAGCGCCTGACCTGCGGCCGACTCCGGGTTGGCGGCGAGAGCCCGCAGCAGATGGCCGGGGCCGATGTAGGAGGCGCCCTCGGCCCGGGAGACGCGGTAGGCGTCGAGGAGGGCGCGCTTGGCCGACGGGGTGAGCGTGCTGGGCTCGGTCCGCTCACCCCCGTCGCCCATGGCGCCGAGCTGCTCGCGGAGCCGGTCGGGGTCGGTGCCGGACTCGGTGAGCAGGCGCCGGGTGGACTCGTTCCGGGTCGCGGCGGCCAGCAGGTGCCGGGCGTCCAGTTCCTCGCTGCCCTCGGCGCCCGCGATGTCCCTCGCCTCGGCGACCAGTTCCATGGCCCGCTCGGAGAGCAGGCCGGCGATGTCGACGCGCTGGGGCCGGCGGGTGGCCGGGGACGCCTGTCCGCCCGGCCCGAAGAACCGGGACATCAGCTCGTCGAACTCCTCGAAGGGACTGCGGCCGAATCCGAAGCCGGGTGTGCTCATGGCGCGGGCCTTTCTGGGGCGACGGACATACGGCACCAAACTGTCACAACCGGATCGGGCGTGCATGGGGGCATGGGCCTCCGCGATCCCGAGATGCGAGTCCGGGCCGCAGCGGGGAGGCTGGGAGTGCGAGCCTCAAGCGACGAGGAGGGCTGCGATGTCCTTCATGGACAAGATCAAGGGCATGCTCAAGGGCCACGAGGACATGGCCGACAAGGGCATCGACAAGGGCGGTGACTACGTCGACCAGCGGACCGGGAACAAGTACAAGTCGCAGGTCGACACCGGCCAGGACAAACTGCGGGACGAGTTCGGCACCAGGCCGCAGGGCCCGGACAACCCTCCGCGGCCGTAACCGGCGGGGGCGGCCCCAGCGCCGTGCGGCGCCCGGCTAGGATCGCGAGGTTCGACCCCGCCCCGGCAGGCCCGTACGGAGTTCCCCCCGATGCACAGCCCCCATGACCCCTACGTGCGGGTGCGCGGCGCCCGCGAGCACAACCTCAAGGGCGTCGACGTGGACGTCCCGCGGGACGTGCTGGCCGTGTTCACCGGCGTGTCCGGCTCGGGCAAGTCGTCCCTGGCCTTCGGCACCGTCTACGCCGAGGCGCAGCGGCGCTACTTCGAGTCGGTCGCGCCGTACGCGCGCCGGCTGATCCACCAGGTGGGGGCGCCGAAGGTCGGTGAGATCACCGGGCTGCCGCCCGCCGTCTCGCTCCAGCAGCGCCGTTCGACGCCCACCTCGCGCTCCTCCGTGGGCACGGTCACCAATCTCTCCAACTCCCTGCGCATGCTGTTCTCCCGGGCCGGGGAGTATCCGCCGGGCGCCGAGCGGCTGGACTCGGACGCGTTCTCACCGAACACGGCGGCCGGCGCCTGCCCGGAATGCCACGGCCTCGGCCAGGTGCACGGCACCACCGAGGAGTTGCTGGTGCCCGACCCCTCGCTGTCGATCCGCGAGGGCGCGATCGCCGCGTGGCCGGGTGCCTGGCAGGGCAAGAACCTGCGCGACATCCTCGACGCGCTCGGCCACGACGTGGACCGGCCCTGGCGCGAACTGCCCGCCGCCGAGCGGGAGTGGATCCTGTTCACGGACGAGCAGCCGGTCGTCACCGTCCACCCGGTCCGGGACGCCGAGCGCATCCAGCGGCCGTACCAGGGCACGTACACCAGCGCCCGACGCTACGTGCTGAAGACGTTCTCCGACACCAAGTCGGCCACCCTGCGGGCCAGGGCCGAGCGATTCCTGACCAGCACGCCCTGCCGGGTGTGCGGGGGCAGCAGGCTGCGGCCCGAGGCGCTGGCGGTCACCTTCGGCGGCCGGAACATCGCGGAACTGGCCGCGCTGCCGCTGACCGACCTGGCCGGGCTGCTCGTCGGCCGTACCGAAACGGCCCGGGTGCTCACCGGGGACCTGAGGGCGCGGATCGGACCCGTCGTCGAACTAGGGCTCGGTTACCTCAGTCTGGACCGGGCGGCCCCCACCCTGTCGGCGGGCGAGCTGCAACGGCTGCGGCTGGCCACCCAGTTGCGCTCCGGCCTGTTCGGTGTCGTGTACGTGCTGGACGAACCGTCGGCGGGGCTGCACCCGGCGGACACCGAGGCGCTGCTCACCGTGCTGGACCGGCTCAAGAGGGCCGGGAACTCGGTGTTCGTGGTGGAGCACCACCTGGAGGTGGTGCGCGGCGCCGACTGGCTGGTGGACGTCGGCCCCGGCGCGGGCGAGCACGGCGGGCGGGTGCTGTACAGCGGCCCGGTCGCGGAACTGGCCTCGGTCGAGGAGTCGGCCACGGCCCGCTACCTCTTCGACGAGGCCCCGGGCCCGGCCCGCGAGATCCGTGAGCCGCGCGGATGGCTGGAGGTCGGGCCGGTGACCCGGCACAACCTGCGCGCGGTGACGGCCGGCTTCCCGCTCGGCGCGTTCACCGCCGTCACCGGCGTCTCTGGGTCCGGGAAGTCCACGCTGATCGGCGAGTTGACCGGGGACCTGCCAGGGGTCGGCCGCCTCGTCCGGGTGGACCAGAAGCCGATCGGGCGCACCCCGCGCTCCAACCTGGCCACCTACACCGGCCTGTTCGACGTCGTACGGAAGGTGTTCGCCGCCACCGGCGAGGCGCGGGACCGGGGCTACGGCGTCGGCCGGTTCTCGTTCAACGTGCCGGGCGGGCGCTGCGAGAACTGCCAGGGCGAGGGATTCGTCAGCGTCGAGCTGCTGTTCCTGCCGAGCACGTACGCCCCCTGCCCGGAGTGCGGCGGCGCCCGCTACAACCCCGAGACGCTCCAGGTGGCGTACCGGGGCCGGAACATCGCCCAGGTCCTCGATCTCACGGTCGAGGAGGCGGCCGGGTTCTTCGCCGACATCCCGGCCGCGATGCGCAGCCTGGGCACGCTGCTGGACGTGGGCCTCGGCTATCTGCGCCTCGGCCAGCCCGCGACCGAGCTGTCCGGCGGCGAGGCCCAGCGGATCAAGCTGGCCGGCGAGTTGCAGCGCGGCCGCCGCGGCCACACCCTCTACCTCCTGGACGAGCCGACGACCGGGCTGCACCCGGCCGATGTCGAGGTGCTGATGGACCGGCTGCACGGGCTGGTCGACGCCGGGCACACGGTCGTCGTGGTGGAGCACGACATGACGGTGGTCGCCGAGGCCGACTGGGTGATCGACCTGGGGCCGGGCGGCGGCGACCGGGGCGGGCGCATCGTGGCGGCCGGGCCGCCGCAGCGGGTGGCGCGCGTGGAGGGCAGCGCCACCGCGCCCTATCTGGCCCGGGTCATGCCCTGAACCCCGGGCGCCCGCGGGGCCAGCAGGACCGTGTGGGTCCAGGCCGGCGCGGGCGTGACCGGCTGGGCGGCGCGGGCGAGGGCCCGGCGGTCGGGCTGGGCGCCGGGCGGTATCACCGGCCGGGTCTCCACCTCGGCCACCAGGCCGCGCGCCCGGGCGACCCGCCACAGCGAGGCGAGCAGGGTGTCCTCGCCGACGAAGGCGGCGGCGGTGCCGGCCGCCTGGCCGTCCTGCCGGTAGCGCAGTGCGACCGGCTGCACCGGCACGCCCGCGTCCAGCGCGGCCTGGAAGACGGCCCGGTGGAACGGGCCGTGCGCGCGCCCGCACCAGGTGCTGCCCTCGGGGAAGGCGGCCACCGCCGCGCCCCGGTCCAGGGCGTGCGCGATCCGGGCGACCGTGCCCGGCAGCGAGCGCAGCCGGTCGCGCTCGATGAACAGCGCCCCGCCGCGCGCGGCCAGCGCTCCGGCCACCGGCCACCGCCGGATCTCGGTCTTGGCGAGCATCCGGGCGGGGCGTACGGCGGCGAGCAGCGGGATGTCCAGCCACGAGACGTGGTTGGCGACCAGCAGCAGGCCGCCCGCGGGTGCGGGGCCGCCGGTGAAGCTGACCCGGACCCCGACGGCCCGCACGACGGTCCGGCACCACCGCCTGACCCACTCGGCGGGGATCCTCCCCCGCAGGCGGGGGCACCCCCAGCCGAGCAGGGACAGCGCGATCCCGGCCAGCACCAGGACCGCGACCGCGGTGAGCCGCAGCACCGCGCGGGGCACGGCCACCACGGGCGCGGCCGGCTCCACGCAGGCGCCCGGGGTGCAGGGCGCGCTGGGCAGCCAGGCGCTCATCGGCCCGGTACGAGGGAGAGGAAGTGCCGCAGGTAGCGCGGGTTGACCCGGCGCATGGACAGCAGCACGTACAGGTCGGCGACCCCGAAGTCCGGGTCGTGGGCCGGCTCCCCGCACACCCAGGCGCCCAGCCGCAGATAGCCGCGGAGCAGGGCGGGCAGTTCGGTGCGTACGGCGGGGGCGCCCGCGTCCGGGACCCAGGGCAGCAGCGGCCGTACCCGGTACTCCTCCGGGGCCAGGTGCTTGTCCTGGACCCGCTGCCAGGTGGCGCTCGCCAGGGTGCCGCCGTCGGCGAGCGGGACGGAGCAGCAGCCGGCCAGCCACTCGTGGCCCCGGTCCACCATGTAGCGGGCCAGGCCGGCCCAGATCAGGCCGATGACGGCGCCGTCGCGGTGGTCGGGGTGCACGCAGGAGCGGCCGACCTCGACGAGGCCGGGCCTGATCCCGTCGAGCCGGGCCAGGTCGAACTCGCCCTCCGAGTACAGCCGGCCGGCCACCGCGGCCCGCTCCGGCGGCAGCAGCCGGTAGGTGCCGACGACCTGCCCGCTGACGGTGTCGCGGACCAGCAGGTGGTCGCAGTACGCGTCGAACGCGTCGACGTCGTGCCCGGGTTCCGGGGTGGTGAGCAGGGCGCCCATCTCGCCGGCGAAGACGTCGTGCCGCAGCCGCTGCGCGGCACGCACGTCGGCCTCGTCGCGGGCGAGGGCGACGGTGTAGCGGGTGGGTGCCGCGGGCTGCGGAGGACGGTCGAGCGTGGTGACGCCGGTCATGGCTTACTCCATGGTCGCGGGCCGGGGGCGGCGGGAGCGGCGGCGGCCGGTTCGGGACCGCCGGTCCTGTTCTTCCGATGCCGGTTGGCGTGCACGTGACCGATGGCGGGAGAGCGGGTGTGGGCTTGCTGAACGGCGCGGGCGGCGCGGGCGGCGCGGCGCGAAAACCGGACGTGAGCGTAAGCCGGACGGGAGCGGAAACCGGACGGGGCGAAAGCCAGACGGGACCGGGAGGAGCACCTCTCCCGGTCCCGCCCGTCCGCCTGTCCGTCGGCGAACGTCTGTGGCCGGGCGGCTAGCGCCCGCCCGACTTCCGGGTGGCGCGCAGCCACTCCCGGTTCATGCCGGTGATGGACACGAGGGGGATGCCCTTGGGGCAGGCGGTGGCGCACTCGCCCGCCAGCGTGCAGCCGCCGAACCCCTCGGCGTCCATCTGCGCCACCATGTCCAGCACCCGGGTCTCCCGCTCGGGCGCACCCTGGGGCAGCACGTTCAGGTGGTTGACCTTGGCGGAGGTGAACAACATCGCCGCGCCGTTCGGGCAGGCGGCCACGCAGGCCCCGCAGCCGATGCACTCGGCGTGCTCGAAGGCGAAGTCGGCGTCGGCCTTGGGCACCGGCGTGGCATGGGCCTCCGGCGCCGATCCGGTGGGGGCGGTGACGTAGCCGCCGGCCTGGATGATCCGGTCGAAGGCGGACCGGTCGACGACCAGGTCCCTGATCACCGGGAAGGCGGCGGCGCGCCACGGCTCGATGTCGATGGTGTCGCCGTCCCGGAAGGACCGCATGTGCAGCTGGCAGGTGGTGGTGCGCTCGGGGCCGTGCGCCTCGCCGTTGATGACGAGGGAGCACGCCCCGCAGATCCCCTCCCGGCAGTCGTGGTCGAAGGCGACGGGTTCCTCGCCGGCGAGGATGAGCCGCTCGTTGAGGACGTCCAGCATCTCCAGGAAGGACATGTCGGACGAGATGCCGTCCACCTCGTAGGTGGCCATGGCGCCTTCGGCGTCGGCGTTCTTCTGCCGCCAGACGCGCAGGGTGAGCTTCATGCGTAGCTCCGCTGGGTGGGGTGGACGTACTCGAAGACGAGGTCTTCCTTGTGCAGCACGGGGGCCTCGCCGGTGCCGGCGAACTCCCAGGCCGCGGCGTAGGCGAACTCCTCGTCCCTGCGGGCGGCCTCGCCGTCGGGTGTCTGGGACTCCTCGCGGAAGTGGCCGCCGCAGGACTCGGCGCGGTGCAGCGCGTCGAGGCACATCAGCTCGGCGAGCTCCAGGTAGTCGACGATCCGGTTGGCCTTCTCCAGCGACTGGTTGAACTCCTCGCCGGTGCCGGGCACCTTGATGCGCCGCCAGAACTCCTCGCGGATCTGCGGGATGCGCTCCAGCGCCTTGCGCAGGCCGGCGTCGGTGCGGGCCATGCCGCAGAACTCCCACATCAGTTCGCCGAGTTCGCGGTGGAAGGAGTCGGGGGTGCGGTCGCCGTCGACGGCGAGGAGCAGGTTGAGCCGGTCCTCGGTCTCCGCCCGTACCTCCTGGACGACGGGGTGTTCGGCGGTGACCGCCTCCTGGTGGGGGTTGCGGGCCAGGTAGTCGTTGATGGTGGCCGGCAGCACGAAGTAGCCGTCGGCCAGGCCCTGCATCAGCGCGGAGGCGCCGAGCCGGTTGGCGCCGTGGTCGGAGAAGTTGGCCTCGCCGACCGCGAACAGGCCCGGGACCGTGGTCTGCAGGTCGTAGTCGACCCACAGGCCGCCCATGGTGTAGTGCACGGCGGGGTAGATCCGCATGGGCACCTCGTACGGATCCTCGTCGGTGATCCGCTGGTACATGTCGAAGAGGTTGCCGTACTTGGCCTCGACGGCCCTGCGGCCCATGCGCCGGATGGCGTCGGCGAAGTCCAGGTAGACGCCCTGGCCGCCGGGGCCCACGCCCCGGCCCTCGTCGCAGACGTTCTTCGCGGCGCGGGAGGCGATGTCGCGCGGGACCAGGTTGCCGAAGGAGGGGTAGACGCGCTCCAGGTAGTAGTCGCGCTCGTCCTCGGGGATCCGGTTCGGCGGGCGGTCGTCGCCCTTGGCCTTCGGCACCCAGATGCGGCCGTCGTTGCGCAGCGACTCGCTCATCAGGGTCAGCTTGGACTGGTGGTCGCCGGTGCGCGGGATGCAGGTGGGGTGGATCTGGGTGAAGCAGGGGTTGGCGAAGTAGGCGCCGCGCCGGTGGGCCCGCCAGATCGCGGTGGCGTTGGAGTTCATGGCATTGGTCGACAGGTAGAAGACGTTGCCGTAGCCGCCGCTGGCGAGGACGACGGCGTCCGCGACGTACGTGTCGATCCGGCCGGTGATCAGGTCCCGTGCCACGATGCCGCGCGCCCGTCCGTCGACGACGATCAGGTCCAGCATCTCGGTGCGCGGGTGCATCTCCACGTTGCCGGCGGCGATCTGCCTGCTGAGCGCCTGGTAGGCGCCGAGCAGCAGCTGCTGGCCCGTCTGGCCGCGGGCGTAGAAGGTGCGGGAGACCTGGACACCGCCGAAGGAGCGGGTGTCGAGCAGGCCGCCGTACTCGCGGGCGAACGGCACGCCCTGGGCCACGCACTGGTCGATGATCTCGACGGAGATCTGCGCGAGGCGGTGGACGTTGGACTCGCGGGAGCGGAAGTCGCCGCCCTTGACGGTGTCGTAGAACAGGCGGTGGACCGAGTCACCGTCGTTGCGGTAGTTCTTGGCCGCGTTGATGCCGCCCTGGGCGGCGATGGAGTGGGCGCGGCGCGGGGAGTCCTGGTAGCAGAACTGGACGACGTGGTAGCCCTGTTCGGCGAGAGTGGCGCCGGCCGAGCCGCCGGCGAGGCCGGTGCCGACCACGATGATCGTCTGCTTGCGCCGGTTGGCGGGGTTGACCAGCTTCGCCTCGAAGCGGCGCTTGTCCCACCGCTCGTGGACCGGGCCCGAGGGGGCCTTGGTGTCGACGACCGGCTCGCCCGTCGCGTACTTCACGTATTCGATCATGTCAGCTCACCACTCCGGTCATGACGCCCACGGGTACGGCGATGAAGCCGGCCGTGAGCAGCAGCGCGAGGACGTCGGCGACGATCTTCAGGGCCCGGTCGCGGGCACGGCTGCCGACGCCGAGGGTCTGGGCGGCGCTCCAGAAGCCGTGCCGTACGTGCAGGCCGAGCGCGAGCATCGCGACGATGTAGACGACGTTGCCGTACCAGGTGGAGAAGGTGTCCACGACGTTCTGGTACGGGTGGCCCTCCTGGAAGCCGCCGGAGTGCACGGTGCCGGTGGTCAGGTCCAGGAGGTGCCAGACGATGAACAGGCCGAGGATGACGCCGCCCCAGCGCATGGTCCGCGTGGCGTAGCTCGCCCGCGGCTTGCGGTGCACGTACTTCCTCGGCCGGGCGTTGATGTCGCGGCGGCTGAGCTGGTAGGCGGAGGTGGCGTGCGCGACCACGGCGGCGACGAGGACGATCCGGATGAGCCAGAGCGTCCACTCGTAGTGCATGAACGGTTCGCCGACGGTGCGCAGCCAGTGGGCGTAGTGGTTGAACTCGCCCGCCCCGAAGTAGATCTTCAGGTTTCCGATCATGTGCGCGACCAGGTAGAGCAGCATGATCAGGCCGCTGACGGCCATGACCGCCTTCTTGCCGACCGTGCTGTCCCAGATCGAGCGCGCCATGGACGGTCGTCGGTCCGTCCGCGTTGCCAGAGCCATGGGTCAGACGCTAGGGCCGAAGGTCCCCATCGGTCCAAGACATGGTCTGCCTCGTTTCCATAGGCTGGGGCTATGCTCGGGCTATGCAGTTCCAGCAGCTCCAGTACTTCGTGGCCGTGGCCGAGACCCGGCACTTCACCCGCGCCGCCGAGCTGGTGCACGTGGCCCAGCCGTCGCTGTCCCAGCAGATCAAGGCGCTCGAGCGGGAGCTGGGCGCGGATCTCTTCCTGCGCGCCCGGGGCAACATCACGTTGACCGACGCGGGCGAGGCGCTGCTGCCGCTGGCCCGGCGCATCCTCGCGGACACCGACACCGCCCGGCACGAGGTGCAGGAGCTGGTGCAGCTGCGCCGGGGCCGGGTCCGGCTGGGCGCGACGCCCAGCCTGTGCACCGGTCTGCTGCCGGACGTCCTGCGCGCCTTCCACGACCGTTATCCCGGCATCCGGCTGATGATCGAGGAGGGCGGGTCGCACGACCTGGTGCGGGGGCTGGCCCGGGGCGCCCTCGACCTGGCCCTGGTCGTCCTGCCGCTGCCGACGCCCGCGCCCGCGCTGACCACGGTGGAGCTGCTGCGGGAGGACCTCGTGGTGGTGTCCTCGCCGGAGTCCCCGGCGCCGGGACGGGACGGCCGGGAGGTCGGCATCGGCGATCTGGCGGGCGAACGCCTCGTGATGTTCCGGCACGGCTACGACCTGCGGGAACTGACCGTGGCCGCGTGCCGCTCCGCCGGGTTCGAGCCGGACTTCGCGGTGGAGGGCGGCGAGATGGACGCGGTGCTGGGCTTCGTGCGGGCGGGGCTGGGCGTGGCCGTGGTGCCCCGCATGGTCGCCACCCGCGCGGGCCACGGCCTGCGGGTCACTCCGCTGGCCCGGCCGGGGCTGCACCGGACCATCGCACTGGCCCACCGCAGCGACGTGGCTCCGCCTCGGGCCGCTCGGGAGTTGCAGCGGATGTTGCTGGAGCGGTGAGGGTTCCTTTGCGGGCGGGCGGGTGCGTCTGCCTCCGTCTCGCCGTTTCGGGGCGCGGGTGTGCTGTGGCCGCTCGCGCGGTTCCCCGCGCCCCTTCGGGGCTCCGCCCCGCTCAGCCCCTCGCGTCTGCCAGGGCCAGGTCGTGGAGCCTTTCCGGCGGGCCGGGCCTGGCGTAGTACCAGCCCTGGGCCGTGTCGCAGCCCAGTATGCGGAGCTGTTCCGCCTGGGCGCCGGTCTCCACGCCCTCGACGGTGACCGCGAGGTCGAGGCTGTGGGCCAGGGAGACGATGCCCTCGACGATCTTCAGGTCGACGGGGTCGGCCGGGAACTGCTGCATGCCCTGGGTGAACGAGCGGTCCAGCTTGAGGATGCGCACCGGCAGCCGGCGCAGGTTGGCGAGATTGGAGTAGCCGGTGCCGAAGTCGTCCAGGGCGATGTCGACACCCATCTCGGCCAGCCGGCGCAGCGGCTTGAGGAGGTCGTCGTCGGCGCCGATCAGCGCGGACTCGGTGACCTCCAGGCAGAGGGCGTCCGGGGTGACACCCGCCCGTTCGAGGATGTCCACCGTGTCCTGGACCAGACCGGGATGGCTGAGCTGGCACGGCGAGAGGTTGACGTTGATGCGCAGCGGTCCGGTGCCGTCGCCGAGCCGCTCCCGCCACTCGCGGGCCTGCCGGATGGACTCCTCGAGGACCCAGCGGCCGAGCGGGACGATGAGCCCCGTGTGCTCGGCGAGCGGGATGAAGCGGTCGGGTCCGAGGACGCCGTGCTGCGGGTGCAGCCAGCGGACCAGGGCCTCGGCGCCGCGGACGCTGCCGTCGCCGAGGTGCACCAGCGGCTGGTACTCGATGAAGAACTCGCCGCGCTCCAGGGCCGTCGGCAGGGCGGTGGTCAGCCCGTGCCGGGTGATCGCGCGGGCGTCCGCCTCAGGATCGGCGAGTTCGGAGCGGTTGCCGCCCGCCGACTTGGCCCGGTACATGGTGATGTCCGCGCTGCGCAGCACCTCCGCCGCGGTGCGCTCCCCGGCCGGGCCCTCCACGATGCCGAGGCTGCCCCGCACCAGCAGGTCGCGGCCGTCGATGCTGATGGGCGTGACCAGGGCGCTCATGATGCGTTCGGCCAGCTCGTCGACCTCGCGCTCGGTGCCGGGCCCGGTGGTCAGCGCCACGAACTCGTCGCCGCCGAGCCGGGCGACCATCTCGCCGGGGGCGGTCGCGCAGGACTGGAGCCGGTCGGCGACCTCCACCAGCAGCCGGTCGCCGGCCGCGTGGCCGAGGCTGTCGTTGATGGTCTTGAACCCGTCCAGGTCCAGGTAGCACAGACCGAAGCGCTGGCCCTCGCCCGCGCCGAGCGCCTTCTCCAGCCGCTCGAAGAACAGCGTGCGGTTGGGCAGCCCGGTCAGCGCGTCGTGCGTGGCCTCGTAACGCAGCCGGAGGTTGAGCAGGCGCCGCTCGGTGGTGTCCTCCATGAGGGCCAGCTGGTACTGCGGCAGGCCGTCGGCGTCCCGCAGCAGGGAGACGGTCAGGTTGGTCCACAGGACCGTGCCGTCCTGGCGGTTGAAGGCCTTCTCCAGGTGGTAGTGCTCGCGCTCGCCGCGGACGAGCTCCTCGTAGAGCCTCCACGTCTGGGGTGCGTCCTCGGGGTGCGTCCACTCCATGACGTTGCGGCCGCGCAGGGTGTTCTCCGAGCCGCCGAACATACGCAGCAGGGCCTGGTTCACCTGCAGCACGTTGCCGTCCAGGTCGGCGATGCCGATTCCTATGGCCGCGCCCTCGAAGACCGCCCGGAACCGGGCCTCGCTCGCGTGCAGCGCCTGCGCGACCACGCCCTGGGCCCGCAACGCGGCCTGAGCGATGGCCTCCTGCTCGGCGAGGGTGCGCTCGCGCAGCGCCTGCGCGTACCCGGCGGCCATCGCATGCTGCAACCGCGAGGAGCGCATGCGCAGTTCGTCCTGGGGGCCGTCCTCGCCGCAGTACAGGACCAGGTAGGCGTCGACGCAGTCCAGGGTGCGGGTGAGCGCCTCCGGGTCGGTGCAGTGGGCCCCGACGAGGGCGGCGCCGACGGCCCTCGCCTCCTCGGCGTCGAAACTGCGGGCCCGCAGCAGCCCGCTCAGCCGGCGGGCGAGCGGAAGGAGCAGTTCCTCGAACTCGACACGGGTGAACGACGTGGAGGTGACGGGGAAGACCGCCCGGCTCCAGATCGTCGTCAGCCGGCGCAGTCTGTCCTCCGGCCCGTCCGGCTCCGCGCTCACGCCGTACGCCCCACGCCGGCGAACCCGGAGAACGCGTACGGGTCCTCGTCCTCCGGCGCCGACTCCGGGCGCCAGTGCGGCATCGGCACCAGGCCGGGTTCCACCATGTCGTACCCCTCGAAGAACCGCGCGATGTCGTCGCGCGAGCGCATGATCAGCGGGTTGCGGATGTTCTTGTACACGTCCACCGCGCCCTCGGCCCGTTCCGCCGGCAACGGGATTCCCTCGTACGAGGCGTGCGTGAGGATCAGCAGGCTGCCGGGCGCGAGTGCGCCGCGCAACTCGGCCACCGCAGCGTACGGGTCGTCCGCGTCTTCCACGAAGTGCAGTATGGCAACGAGAAGGAGCGCCACTGGCCGATTCAGGTCGATCAGGCGCTCAAGCCGGGGGCTCGCGAGGATCTCCCGGGGCTTGCACAGGTCGGCGGCCACCACGTCCACGCGGTCGTTGCCCGCCAGCACCGCCTCGCTGTGCGCCACCGCCACCGGGTCGTGGTCGACGTAGAGCACGCGGGCGTCGGGCGCGGCGGCCTGGGCCACTTCGTGGACGTTGCCGAAGGTCGGGATGCCGGAACCGATGTCGAGGAACTGGGTGATGCCCTCCGCCGCCGCGAAGCGCACGGCCCGGCGCATGAACGCCCGGTTCGCCTGCATGATCTTCGGCAGGCCCGGCATGAACTCCATGGCCCTGCGGGCCGCTTCCCGGTCGACCTCGAAGTTGTGCGAACCGCCCAGGTAGTAGTCGTAGATACGCGAAACGCTCGGCACCGAGATGTCGATGCTCCGGGGGGCCCAGGCGGGACGCTCCATGTATCTCTCCAGGCGTGGACGACGTGTGTAGGCGATCCGGTGTTCGAGCTGAGGCTACTGATCGCCCGCCAAAGGAGCGACCCGAACCGGAAATTGACCATCCGTTCCCGGTCACTGCCTGCGCAAGTGCCCGTGTGGCCCCGCTGTGCGACGACTGTCCGGCTTGCCGCTTGCCACTCGCCGCGGGGGCCCCGCACACACAACGGTCCGCCCCCTCCGTGCGGTGCGGAGGGGGCGGACCTTCGGTCGGGTGCCGGTGGGCGGGGCGATCGACCCTGGGGAGGTGATCTCTTACTTGCCCGGCGCGCCGACCGGCTTGCCGTCGGGCGAGACGGCGTACCAGGTGCCGCCCACGCCCTGACCGTTGGTGTCCCCGGGCGCCTTGTCACCGGAGAAGGTGTAGATCGGCCAGCAGTTGACCGTCATCTGCTTGGTGCCGTCGGGCCGGGTGAAGCCCATCAGGCCCTTCTTCTGCACGCCCTTGGTGTCGTCGGACTTGACGGGGGCGACCGCCGGCCACTTCTCCAGGCAGGCGCCGGTGCAGTTGGAGACGGACTTGGGCCACGCCTTGTCCTTCAGGAAGCGGTAGACCGTCATGCCGTTGCGGTCGACGACGACCTCGCCGAGCTTGGGGTCCTTGCGCACCGAGAGGCCCGGCAGGGACGACAGCGAGGCCTTCTTGCCGTTGGGGGCGAGCGCGTACCACTTGCCGCCCACGCCCTGGCCGTTGACGTCACCGGAGTTGACGTCCTTGACGTAGCGGTAGGCGGGCCAGCCGGCGATGGTCAGCTGCTTGCTGCCGTCGGCCCGGGTGACCTCGCCCAGCAGGGCCTTGTCGATGCCGGCGCCGGCGGTGGCGTCGTCGGCGGGCACCGGCGGCCAGGTGGTGGCGCAGTCGCCCGCGCAGTTCGACTTGGGCGGGTTCGCGGTGTCCTTGTCGAACCGGTACAGCGTGAGGCCGGAGCCGTCGGTCAGCACCTTGCCCAGGTCGGGGTTGGCGGCCACCGTCAGCTTGCCCGCGGGGGTGGCCGGGCTCGGGGAGCTGGAGCTCTGGTTGCCGTCGGCGCCGTAGCCGTTGCCCGCGACCGTGCCGGTGCCGGTCCCGGGCGTGGCGCCGGAGTTGTAGTCCCCGGCCGCCGCCGTGGCCCCGACGTTCTGGGCCGCCGATGCCGGAGTGGTCGCGTTGTCCTGACCGCACGCCGTCGTCAGCGCCAGCACCGAAGCGGCCGTGGCCACCAGTGAGGCGGCCCGCCAGGAGGTCTTCATCGTCAACTCCCCTAATTTCGCCTGGATTCTGCAGCGCTTGCTGTGCCGCCGCACGGCCATGGGTACGCGGCGCGGGGGCGGGAGCGTTCAACCGGGGCACGAATTTCTTTCCGGATCCGGTGCCGGGCCCGACGCCCAGGGGGTCGTACGGGCACGCAAACCGTGCCAGTCATACCCCTTTCCACTCGTCAAACCATCGATCGCGCTTTGTCCCCCCTTTGGGGTAATCCCGGGACACCACGGCGTGCGGCCGCGCTCAGCGGCTCATGATCTCGGTCGTGCATGGACCCGAAGTGACCCGATGTGCGCCCGCCGCACGGGTGTTGGCCCTTCTGACCCTGACCTGGACCCTGGTGGGGTGCCCGGTCGGGACCGCGTCGGCCGACGCGTGCGCCTATGCCTCGACGGGCCCGGACGGCACGGTCGCGGTGGCCGTGGCGGGCGGCGGCCACGATCACGGCGGACACGGCGACGGCGACGGCAACGGCGACGACCAGGGCGGCGGCCCCTGGCACCCCGGGCATCACTGGCACCACTGGCCCGTCCCGGCCTGCCCGGAGCCCACCCCGCCGCCGTGCCCGCCGTGATCG
>NZ_JAJSZC010000055.1:0-37754 GCF_036815105.1 Streptomyces sp. IBSBF 3136 | reverse complement strand
CCCACCCCGCCGCACCCCCTTCGCCGCCCTCGGTCTCCTGCTCGCGAAAAAACCCGGCACCGAGTGATCGTCACCCGACAACGCCCTGATCAGCGCATTCACTGCCAGTGATCACTGGCGTCGTGTGAGCACTCGGTGAATCCCCGTTACCGACGGGTACCCAAAGCCTCCGCCGCGGCATACCCTGCGGCTCATGACGGACTCGCAGGCCCCGGACCTCACCGGTACCAACCCGCTCGCGCCCGCCCCCGAGGGCGTCCGCACCGCCGCCGACGTGGTCACGCCGGAGCTGGTGGCCCAGCTGACCAAGGGCGTCGTCGGCTCCGGCCGTACCGCCAACCACACCCCGTTCACCGGCGACAAGCTGGCGGACCTGCCCGAGTCCAACCCCGAGGACGTGCTCAGGGCGTTCCAGGCCGCCCGGGCCGCCCAGGCCGTCTGGGAGCGGACGCCGGTCAGGCAGCGCGCGGCCGTGCTGCTCCGCTTCCACGACCTGCTGCTGGAGCGGCAGGCCGAGGTGCTGGACCTGGTGCAGCTGGAGACCGGCAAGGCCCGGCTGCACGCCCACGAGGAGGTGCAGGCCGTCGCCGTCGCGGCCCGCCACTACGGCCGGAAGGCCCCCGGCTACCTGCGCCCCAAGCGCCACACCGGCGCCGTCCCGACCCTCACCAAGGTCTCCGAGCTGCGCCACCCGCGCGGTGTCGTGGGCCAGATCGCCCCCTGGAACTACCCCCTGGAGCTGTCGGTCGGCGACGCGCTGCCCGCCTTCGTCGCCGGCAACGCGGTGGTGATGAAGCCGGACACCGAGACCTGCCTCACGGCCCTGTGGGCGCGGGACCTGCTCATCGAGGCCGGGCTGCCCGCCGACGTCTTCCAGGTCGTGCTCGGCGAGGGGCCGGTCGTCGGCCCCGAGCTGGTCCGGCACGCCGACTACGTCTCCTTCACCGGCTCCACCCGCACCGGCCGCGAGGTCGCCCAGGGCGCCGCCGCCCGTCTGGTCGGCGTCTCGCTCGAACTCGGCGGCAAGAACGCCATGCTGGTGCTGGACGACGCCGACATCGAGAAGGCGGCCGCGGGCGCGGTCCGCGCCTGCTTCTCCTCGGCCGGCCAACTGTGCATCTCCATCGAGCGGTTGTACGTCCACGAGTCCATCGCCGACACCTTCCTCGAGCGCTTCGCCGCACGCACGCGGGCGATGCGGCTCGGCAACTCCCTCGCCTACGGCGCCGAGATGGGCTCCCTGGCCGGGGAACGGCAGCTGAAGGCGGTCGAGCGGCACGTGGAGGACGCCGTCGCCAAGGGGGCGAAGGTGGTCGCCGGTGGTGTGGCCCGCCCGGACGTCGGCCCGTACTTCTTCGAGCCGACCATCCTCGACGGCGTCGAGGACTCCATGGCCGTCTGCGACGAGGAGACCTTCGGCCCGGTCGTCTCCGTCTACCGGTTCGGCACCGACGACGAGGCGGTCGAGCGCGCCAACGCGACGCCGTACGGCCTGAACGCCTCGGTGTGGACGACGAGCGCCCGGCGTGGTCTGGACGTCGCCTCCCGGCTGCGCACCGGCACGGTCAACGTCAACGAGGGCTACGCGCCGGCCTACGGCAGCGTGCAGTCCCCGATGGGTGGCATGAAGGACTCCGGCCTCGGCCGCCGCCACGGCTCCGAGGGCATCCTCAAGTACACCGAGGCCCAGACGGTGGCCCGGCAGCGGCTGCTGCCGATGGCGCCGTCGCTGGGCATGGACGACGAGAAGTACGCCCGGTTCATGAGCCGCAGCCTGCGGCTCATGAAGGCGTTCCGGTTCCGGTAACCAGCCCACGGGCGCGGGGCCGCACCGATGTGCGGCCCCCGCGCGAGCGCGACCGGCCACAGAGCACCCGCACGCGAACTCGACGAGGAGAACCCCGTGCCCCAGGACGCTTACGACTACGACGTCCTAGTCATCGGCTCCGGCTTCGGCGGATCGGTGTCCGCCCTGCGCCTGACGGAGAAGGGCTACTCGGTCGGCGTGCTGGAGGCGGGCCGCCGCTTCACCCGCGACAGCCTCCCCAGGAACTCCTGGGACCTGAAGAACTACCTGTGGGCCCCCCGGCTCGGCATGTACGGCATCCAGCGGATCCACCTGCTGGGCAACGTCATGGTGCTGGCGGGCGCCGGTGTCGGCGGCGGCTCGCTGAACTACGCCAACACCCTGTACGTGCCGCCGAAGGCGTTCTTCGAGGACGCCCAGTGGCGGGACATCACCGACTGGCAGGAGGAGCTGCGGCCGTACTACGACCAGGCGCGACGCATGCTCGGGGTGCGGCTCAACCCCACCATGACCCCCTCCGACGTGCACCTGAAGGCGGCGGCGCAGCGGATGGGTGTCGGCGACACCTTCCACCTCGCGCCGGTCGGCGTCTTCTTCGGTGACGGCGAGGACGCCGACGGCAAGGCGAGGGCGAAGCCGGGCGGCGAGGTCGCGGACCCGTACTTCGGCGGTGCCGGCCCCTCCCGCAGGGCCTGCACCGAGTGCGGTGAGTGCATGACGGGCTGCCGGCACGGCGCGAAGAACACCCTGAACGAGAACTACCTGTACCTCGCCGAGAAGGCGGGCGCGGTCGTCCACCCCCTGACGACGGTCGTCTCCGTCACGGACGACTCGCGGGGCGGGTACGCGGTGGCGACGCTGCCGACGGACCAGAGGAAGAAGGGCCGGGGCCGGGTCTTCACCGCGCGGAAGGTCGTCGTCGCGGCCGGCACCTACGGCACCCAGACCCTGCTGCACCGCATGAAGGCCGGCGGTCAGCTGCCGTACCTGTCCGCCCGGCTCGGCGACCTGACCCGCACCAACTCCGAGGCGCTGGTCGGCGCGCAGACCGACAACCGGCGCTACCGCAAGGCCACCGGGCAGGCGAGGGCCGACTTCACGCGCGGTGTCGCCATCACGTCCTCGGTCCACCCCGACGACAGCACCCACATCGAGCCGGTGCGCTACGGCAAGGGCTCCAACTCGATGGGCGGCCTGTCGATCCTCCAGGTCCCCTACGCCGAGGGCTCCTCGCGGGTCCTGGCCTGGCTGGCGAACGCGGCCCGCCACCCCGTGCTGGTCGCCCGCTCCCTGTCCAACCGGCGCTGGTCGGAGCGGACCATCATCGGCCTGGTGATGCAGTCCCTGGACAACTCGCTGACGACCTACCTGAAGCCCGGCGGCGTCGGCAAGGGCCTGCTCACCGCCCGGCAGGGGCACGGCGCCCCCAACCCCAAGCAGATCAGGGCCGCCTCGGAGGCCGCGACCGCGCTCGCCGCCGAGATCAACGGCTTCCCCGGGAGCAACGTCGGCGAGCTGATGGGCACCCCGCTGACCGCGCACTTCCTCGGCGGCTGCCCCATCGGCGACTCCCCGGAGACCGGTGTGATCGACCCGTACCACCGGCTCTACGGCCACCCCGGGATCTCCGTGGTGGACGGGGCCGCGGTCTCGGCGAACCTCGGCGTCAACCCGTCGCTGACGATCACCGCGCAGGCCGAGCGGGCCATGTCGTACTGGCCGAACAAGGGCGAGGAGGACCCGCGCCCGGCCCAGGGCGCGGCGTACGAGCGGCTGAAGCCGGTGGAGCCGCGCGACGCGGCGGTCCCCGCGGACGCGTTCGGCGCGCTGAAGCTGCCGTTCCTCGGGATACCGGCGGTGCCGCCGAAGGAGCGGCCCGCGAAGTAGCGGACGACGAGGGACCTGCGTCCCCCTCCGAACGCAGGTCCCTCGCCTCTTACCGTCTTCTTGATCCGGCAGCAGGTTTGATCAGCGGGGACCCCGGACGGTTGCACGGCCTCAGGAGATTTCTGAGTGGTGTCCGTCACAGCGTCATCGGGGTGCGGGCATGGCGAAGGGCCCCGCGGGACTCGAGCCGCGGGGCCCTTCCTCGTCAGCACCGACGTCAGGGCAGCGCCGGTGCCTGGTGGCGGCGCCGGGGGGTTGCGCCGCCTGTGATGTGGTCTCGACCCCGGCGGACGGGTCGGATCGGCCAAGTGCCGTGGCCCGCGCGGGGACTTGGGACTTGTACGCATCGTGCTGGATGAGCGAGGCATCCGCAACCGTTTGGCCCGGCACTGGTGCATATTTGCAGTTTTCCGCCGGTCGGCCCCGGGCGTCCCCGGAGCCGACCGTTCTCTTGGGTGACCGGGCTGCTGTCCCCTGCCGTCCGGTCACTTCCCTGGAGCGAGGTCCCACGGCGCACGGCACGACCCGTACACCTCATCGCCCCAGCGAGCCACGCGTGGTTCTCTCGGGCCCGCCCCTGGCTGGCACGGACACCGGGCTCAACGAAGCGGTGCGCGGGCCGGTCACGCGCCGTACGGGTGAGAGCGGGACCGAACTCAGATGCGACCCCGGCACAGCTCAAGCAGGGTCATCGCGAGAGAGGTGCCGGGCTTGCCCAGGGCCGCGCTGTAACGGCCCAGGATCTCCATCTCGCGGGAGAGGTGCACGCGCCGGCCGCCCGAGGCGATCCGGGTCCGCTGCACGACGGTGGACACGGCCATCCGTTCCTGGATGAGGCCGATGATCCGGTCGTCGAGGGCGTCGATCCGCGCACGCGCGTCGGCGATGGTCTGTTCCGGGGACTGCTCGGGGGTGACGGTCGTCATGTCGGGGCTCCTCGGTGGCGGTGAGTGCACCGGAACGGCAGGACCCGGGAAACGACAGGTGCCCCGGGCCTTGTCGGCCCGGGGCACCTGGTAAGTCGCTCGATTCGCTCAAGCAGGACGACCATGGCAGCCGGCGGGCCGGGTGCCATAGGTAAACAGGAAGGTCGTCTGCGCGAGCATGCGGCCAGTATGCCACGCCCCGGCACAGGTAAGCGTGGCCACCCACCCCGTTAGACTCGGTAGCACAGACCCCCGCCCGACCACCAGAAGGCACCCCGTGTCATCAGCGACTTCCAGTGCCGCCAGTCCCGACACCGTCCTGGTCGTGGACTTCGGCGCACAGTACGCCCAGCTCATCGCCCGTCGTGTCCGCGAGGCGCGGGTCTACAGCGAGATCGTGCCGAGCACCATGCCGGTCCAGGAGATGCTCGCCAAGAACCCCGCGGCGATCATCCTCTCCGGCGGCCCCTCGTCCGTCTACGAGGAGGGCGCCCCCCGCCTCGACGGCGCGCTGTTCGAGGCCGGCGTCCCCGTCTTCGGCATGTGCTACGGCTTCCAGCTGATGGCACAGGTGCTCGGCGGCACCGTCGACAACACCGGTGCCCGTGAGTACGGCCGCACCGACCTGCACGTCTCCCGGTCCGGCTCCACCCTCTTCGAGGGCACCCCGGACGAGCAGCAGGTGTGGATGTCGCACGGGGACGCCTGCTCCGCCGCCCCCGAGGGCTTCTCGGTCACCGCGTCCACGGACGTCGTCCCCGTCGCCGCGTTCGAGAACGACGAGAAGAAGCTCTACGGCGTCCAGTACCACCCCGAGGTCATGCACTCCACGCACGGCCAGCAGGTGCTGGAGCACTTCCTGTACCGCGGCGCGGGCCTGAAGCCCGACTGGACCACCGGCAACGTCATCGACGAGCAGGTGGCCGCCATCCGCGAGCAGGTCGGCGACAAGCGGGCGATCTGCGGTCTGTCCGGCGGCGTGGACTCCGCGGTCGCCGCCGCCCTCGTCGCGCGCGCCATCGGCGACCAGCTGACCTGCGTGTACGTCGACCACGGCCTGATGCGCAAGGGCGAGACCGAGCAGGTCGAGAAGGACTTCGTGGCCGCGACCGGCGTCAAGCTGGTCGTCGTGGACGCCGAGGAGCGGTTCCTCGCCGCGCTCAAGGGCGTCAGCGACCCCGAGGAGAAGCGGAAGATCATCGGCCGCGAGTTCATCCGCGTCTTCGAGCAGGCGCAGGCCGAGATCATCGCCGACCAGGGCCCGGCCGTGGAGTTCCTGGTCCAGGGCACCCTGTACCCGGACGTGGTCGAGTCCGGCGGCGGCACCGGCACCGCCAACATCAAGTCGCACCACAACGTCGGCGGCCTGCCCGAGGACCTCGAGTTCCAGCTCATCGAGCCGCTGCGCAAGCTGTTCAAGGACGAGGTCCGCATGGTCGGCCAGGAGCTGGGCCTGCCGGAGGAGATCGTCCAGCGCCAGCCCTTCCCGGGGCCCGGCCTCGGTATCCGGATCGTCGGCGAGGTCACCAAGGAGCGGCTCGACCTGCTCCGCGACGCGGACGCCATCGCCCGTGAGGAGCTGACGGCGGCCGGTCTCGACCGGGACATCTGGCAGTGCCCGGTGGTGCTGCTCGCGGACGTCCGCTCCGTCGGCGTCCAGGGCGACGGCCGCACCTACGGCCACCCGATCGTGCTGCGCCCGGTCTCCTCCGAGGACGCCATGACCGCCGACTGGTCCCGGCTGCCGTACGACGTCCTCGCCCGCATCTCGACCCGGATCACCAACGAGGTCCGGGACGTCAACCGGGTCGTCCTCGACGTGACGTCGAAGCCGCCGGGCACCATCGAGTGGGAGTAGTCCTCCCGTTCGTGAAGATCAGGTCCGCCTGAGGGCACGCACCGGCTCTCCGGGCCTCCACACCTGGGTGACCAGGTACTTCTCGTCCTCGACGTAGGTCCGTACGACCTCCGTCAGCTCGGTGCGGAAGAGGTGGAACGGCTGCGGCGGTTCCACCTCTTCGACGTACGCCCCCTTCAGCGCCGCGTCGACGACCTCGAACGCCCGACCGCCGATCCGGACGTCGCCGCCGTTCACGTCGGTGCCCGGGTTGGCCTGGAGCGCGAAGCGCGGGTCGCGGAGCAGGTCGAGCGCCTTGCGGGAGCCCGGCATCATGCCGAGCCACAGTTCTCCGCGCAGGAAGCGGACCTCCAGGCCGCTGGTGCGCGGCGAACCGTCCCTGCGCACGGTGGCGAGGACGTGGTGCCGGTACGCGCCGAAGCGCTCCTCGGTGAGCGCCGCCAGATCGGGTGCGGCGATGGTGAAGGCTGCCCAGTTCATGCATGCCAGCCTCGCGGTCAATCCCGACACCTTCTGTCGGGTATCCGTCGCGGATGTCATCGTTACCCCCCAGCACTGCCCTTTTGCGCTGACCGGCGGTAACTTCCGGCCCGTACCGCAAACCCCCACGCTGGAGGACCTATGCACGGGCCGACGCCGCCCCTGCCGCTGCCCACCGACCAGCTCCAGTTCGCCATGCCGCCGATGCACGAATCGGTCGAGGACGAACGCCGGCACCGCAAGGAGCGGCTGGCGGGAGCCCTGCGGATCTTCGGCCGCGCGGGCTTCGAGGACGGAGTGTCCGGGCACATCACCGCACGCGACCCCGAATTCACCGACTGCTTCTGGGTCAACCCGTTCGGGATGCCCTTCCGTCACGTCACCGTCGGCGACCTCGTCCTCGCCAACCGGGACGGACAGGTGGTCGAGGGCCGCTACCACATCAACCAGGCCGCGTTCACCGTGCACGCCCAGGTCCACGCGGCCCGCCCGGACGTCGTCGCCGTCGCGCACTGTCACTCCGTGCACGGCCGCGCCGTCGCCGCGCTCGGCGACCTCATCGACCCCATCACCCAGGAGAGCTGCGCCTTCTACGAGGACGTGGCGCTCTACGACGCCTACACCGGCGTCGCCGTCGACGCCGAGGAGGGCCGGCGCATCGCGTCCGCGCTCGGCTCCCGCAAGGCCCTCGTGCTGCGCAACCACGGACTGCTGACCGTCGGGGACTCGGTGGACGCGGCGGCCTGGTGGTTCCTGTCCATGGAGCGCTCCTGCCAGGTGCAGCTGATGGCGAAGGCGGCCGGCCGGCCGGTCCTCATCGACCACAAGCTGGCCGTCGCCACCCGCGAACAGCTCGGCGGCGACCTGGTGGCCTGGATCAACTACCAGCCGCTGTGGCGGGACATCAGCCGTCGCGAGCCCGACCTGCTCAGCTGAACCCCCGGAGCACCGCCGCCTTGGTCACCGCGAACTCCTCGTCCGTGAGCACCCCGGCGCGGTGCAGCTCGCCCAGTTCCCGCAGCCGGCGCAGCAGGACGTCGTGGTGGTCGGCCCGCGCAGGCCCGGCGGACGGCCCCTCCGGGTCCGGGTACCCGCCGCCGGTGCGGGTGGAGGGGTGTGGCAGCCGGGCGGTGACGGCCGCCGCGACCAGCGCGGTCAGCAGGTCGCGGCGCACGCTGCCCCACAGGTCGAGGGTGTAGGGGTCCCGCTCGGGCGGCAGCTTGGAGAACGCCGTCTCCCGGGTCACGAACCGCAGGAAGCCGTCCTCGGACCCGCAGTTGGGCAGCCACTCCACCTGAACCAGGTCGCCCAGGCCGATGATCCGCGGGCCGGTCGCGCGCTTGACCCGGTCGGAGCTGTCGGCCCAGTCGATGCGCACCTGGGCGCCGTCGAAGGAGACCGTGCCGTCGGAGGACCGCACCGAGACCGGCACCGGCGGCCCCGGCAGCAGATAGGCCGGGGCGGGCTCCCTGGGCACCTGGTCGAGCAGCAGCGCGTGCCGGATCTCCTCGGCGACGAACTCGGCGATCCCGCCCCGGTCGGCGTCCACGGCCAGCCGGTAGGGATCGGCGGTCTCCGGCAGCCGGCCGCCCGTGGCCTGGAGCAGCGGGTCGGCGCCCTCGCGCAGCCGCATCCGCAGCCGGCCCCGCTTGCGCTCGGGTTCGAAGACGACACCGGACACCGCCGCCAGCGGTACGGCGATCTCCCCGTACGTCTGCCGGAACAGCGGAACGGAACGGTGGAGGCCGGGGGTGATCCGGATCGTGCTGCCGTCGAACGCCCAGGTGCCGTCCCGCTGGATGATCTCGGCCATACGAGGATTCTCGCAGCCGGGTCAACACGCGGGCCCCGACTTCACCCGCCGTAACCCGGCCCGGCGGCCCCCGACGGCCCCGGGTAGGGCACAATTCGCAGTCGGCACAGGGGAGTTGCACGGCGGCTGAGCGGCCCGCGGACGGGCCGCCGGCCGTGTCTCGGGTCATGGGGAAGGCGGGCGTCGGTCGTGGCGGTGCAGGAGGCGAGACAGGGCGCGGCGACGGCTGCCGACGGAGCCCACGGGGGTGGCTGCACCTGCGGCGACTGCCCGCACGGGGCCCGGGAGGGGCACCGGCGGGCCGTCGCCGCGTTCCTGCGCGCGCGGGACGGGTTCGCGGCCGGGCAGGGGCTGCCGACGGCCGTGGCGCACTCGGCGTCCGCCTCCCGCCAGTGGGTCTCCGAGGAACTGACCCAGCGGGCGGAGGCCGTCGCGGAGCGGGGCCGGGCGGAGGGCGAGGCATGGCTGTCCCGGCTGTGGCTGCGGACGGCCCGCACGGTCTGGGGCGCGGTCGTCGCCCTGCTGCTCGCCGAGTCGCTCACCGCGGTCGGGGCGGGCTGGACCGGCGCCCGCACCGCCGCCCTGCTCGCCGCGCTGGTCGTGGCGGGAGCGCTGACCGCGGCCTCCTGGTTCCACCGGGCGCGCGGCGGGGCGCTGGCCCCGGTGATCGGTGAGGACAACCGGATGTCCACCTCGCGCGCGGTGGCGGTCGCCTGGGTCCTGCTCGTCGCCTACGCGGTCCTGCTGCTGGCCGGCCGGCTGGCCGTCGCCTCCGACCCCGCCGAGCGCGACGCGCTGCTCGCCGGACTCGACCTGGCGCGCGGGGCGGGCGTGGTGACCGTCCTCGCCGTGGTGTGCGGCATCGCCGTGCTGGTCCGCAGGGTGGTGGGCCTGCGCATCCTCGGGCTGCGGCTGCAGAAGGTGCAGGCCCACCGGCCGCGCGCCGCCGACCTGCTGACCGACGATTCCGGCCGGGGCGCCTTCGCCGACATCCAGTACGTCGTCGTCAGCGCCGTCGCCGTGCTGTTCGCCGCCGTACGGCTGGCCCGCCGTCCCGACCAGCTGCCCGACCTGCCCTGGGGGCTCGCGGTCGTCGTGCTGATCTCGGCCGGGACCTATCTCGCCGGGAAGTACGCCGAGGGCGGCCGTCCCGTGATCCTGTCCGTGGTCCGGGCCCGCGAGCCCGGTGACCTGGACGGACCGATCCGCACCGGCGACGACATCGAGATCCGCGGCGTCGGCTTCGTCCCGCCGGGCGCCCGGAGCGCCGACCGGCTCTCCCGGATGGTCGTGCGCATCGGCGCGGTCGACGTGCACGTCCCGCTGGTCCCCGTCGCCGGCGGCTTCCGCAACCCGACGGACACCGTCCTGACCGTGCCGGTACCGGTCGAGGTCGAGCCCGGGTCGGTGGAGGTCCAGGTGGTCACCGCGGCCGGGGTGGCGACCAACCGGTGTGTCGTCGACGTGGCCGACTGAGCCAGGGCCCCGGTGGGACGGGGGCGTCCCGGAACGGCGGGGCTGCGGATTCCGGGTGGATTCGACATCCGGAAAGGCGACCGCGGGGGACTGAACCCTGGGCGCCCGTCGTACGTATCGTCGGATGAGGGCTCCGTACGGCGGACGAGAGGCGGCTTGAGTGATGACTCACGGCATTCGGACGGACACGCAGGCGGCACAACTCGACCGCGGCGACCGTCTGCGCGACACCGCCACCCGCTACGCCCTCCTTCCGCTCCGTGTCTTCCTCGGGGTCACCTTCATTTACGCGGGCCTGAACAAGCTCACCGACAGCGCCTTCCTGAAATCCGGCGGCGCCGGCTCGATCGGCGACACCATGCGCTCGGCCCGCGCGGCCTCCGCCGTCCCCGCCCTGATCGACCTGGCGCTGAAGAACCCGGTCGGCTTCGGCTACGCCATAGCCCTCGGCGAGCTGGCCGTGGGGATCGGCACGCTGCTCGGGCTGTTCGGCCGCCTGGCCGCCCTCGGCGGAGCGCTGATCTCCCTCAGCCTGTGGCTCACCGTCAGCTGGGCCACGACGCCCTACTACTACGGCAACGACCTCGCCTTCCTGATGGCCTGGCTGCCCCTCGTCCTCGCCGGGGCGCCCTACCTCTCGCTGGACGCGGTCCTGCGCACGCGGCGACAGCGCAGGCGAGGCTACTGAGCCTCGCCTCCGCGCCGGCTGCGCATGCCCCGTGCCACGGCCGACGTGACACCGCCCAGGACCATGCCGCCCGCCACGAGCGGGATCATGACGAACCACGGGGTCTGCCACCACCCCGCCGCGTCACCGGCGAAGACGGCGCCGGCGGCGGCGAGGGCGAGACCGACGACCAGCCTGCCGGGCCGGAACTCATGACGCAGCACGGCTCACCGCCACGTTCCCCACGGCCACCTGGAGGTTGAGGTCCAGCGTGCCCGCGTTCCGGCCGTCGCCCCTGACCGGGGTCAGGGTCGTATCGGTATGCCTGCCCGGGCGCACGTCCACGTCCTTCCTGTCGTCACCGGGCAACCGGATGTCGCCCACCCCCACGTCGATGTTCATCCGCACGACCGTGTCCGCCGGCACGATCACCTTCAGCTGTCCCGCGCCCACGTGGGCGTCCGTGCCGACCTTCTGCCCCTCCGCCAGGCGCAGGCCGGACAGGTCAAGGGTGCCCGCGCCGGTGCCGAGATCGTACGTGGGGCGCACGTCCGCCACCGTGGCCGGCTTCCACGAGGTCCGGTGCCACTGGGTGGTGATGTCCTCGGGCAGCGCCGTGACCCCCGCGAGCAGTCCCGCCGTGACGAGCGCCAGGAACACCGATCCGGCCCCCGTCCGCCCCAGGAAGGCGCTGAACGCGATGCCCAGGCCGAAGACCACGAGCGCGCAGGCCAGGCCGGTCTGCAGGCTGCTGCCCAGCGAGTGCGTGTCCCGGGTCAGGCCGGTGCCCAGCCCCCCGGCGAGCAGGGCGAGCAGGAAGACCCAGCCGCCGATCCAGCGTGGTCCGCGCGGTGCCACGGGAGCGGTGCGCGGCGGCTGCACGGAGCCGTGGTGGGTCCAGGGCGTGGCGACGCCGACGTCGACCGCCGAGGCGGGGTCGCGGGCCCCCGACGGACCCCACAGATAGCCGGTGCCGCCGACGTGCGTGCCGTCCTTGACGATCGGGTCCCGCCACCAGGACGGGTAGGCGGTGGCGACCGGCGGCGCCTGGGCCTCCGGCGGGGCGTCGGCGGCGGCCTGGGCGGCCAGCGGATCGGGGTCGGCCGCGTCCCGCCGCCGCGACCAGTACCCGGCGCCGGCCAGCAGCAGGGACAGCACCACCGCGAAGGTGAGCACCCCGCCGTTCTTCAGCATGGTCAGGAAGATCCCGCAGCCGACCAGGGCGAACAGCACGGCGGCCAGTGCCTGGCCGTCGACCCGCCCGGTCAGCAGCTTGCGGACCTCGTTCTCCTCCTCCTCGTCGAACGGCACGAGGAGCCAGGCGAAGCCGTAGAAGATGAGGCCGATGCCGCCGGTCGCGGCCAGCACGGCCAGGGTGATGCGGAAGATCACCGGGTCCATGTCGGTCTGGCGTCCGAGTCCGGCGCACACGCCCGCGATCGACTTGTGCCCGCGGTCCCGCCGGAAGCGGTTGGGCGGCCCGTCGGCCCCCTGTTCCGGCCCGTCGGCCCCCTGCCCCGGCGCAGGCCGCGTCCCCTCGGTCCGCTCCGTGTTCTCGGTCCCCTCCGTCCGTCGTCCCCGTCCCGTCGCGGCGGGCTCGGCATCCGTCGGCCCGGTGCCCGGGGCCGGGCGCGGGCCGGTGCCGGGTCCCGGACCCGTCGCGGCGTGCTCGTGATCCGTCATGCGTCCATGGTGACGGGCCGTCCGCCGCCGCGGGAGCCGGGATGACCCTGGGCGAACCCTGAGATCCGACCCGAGAGGGCCCGGGGAGGGGTTCGAGGCACGGCTCCGGGTCGATTCCGGGGCCGGTTCCGGACCGGTTCAGGCGGCCCGCTCGAAGATCAGGGGACTCTAGGGGGCCGACCCTGATGCTCCGTACACCTGCCCGTGTGACCATCGTTGGCATGCCGGAAGCCGCAAGCCTGCCACTCGACGACCCGCGGCCCCCGCGCAAGCTCTACCGCAGCAGCGACGGCCGCTGGCTCGGTGGAGTGGCGCGTGGACTCGCGGGGCATCTCGGGCTGCCCGTGATCTGGGTCCGGCTGGCCTTCGTCGGCCTGTTCATGGCGGACGGGCTCGGGGCGCTGCTGTACGCCGCGTTCTGGTTCTTCGTGCCGCTCGGCGTCGGTGGCGTCGGCGACCAGAAGTCGCAGTCGCTGGTCGGCACCGAGACCTCGCCCGACGGCCGCCGAAGACTGGTCGCCCGCAAGCCGGACAAGGGCCAGATCGTCGCCCTGCTCCTCATGGTCATCGTGTCGATGGTGTTCGTGGGGAGCGTCAACCTGACCCGGGGCGCCAAGGCGTACCTGCTGCCCGCCGTCCTGGTCGCGGCCGGTGTCGCCCTAGTCTGGCGCCAGGCGGACAACGCCCGCCGGGCCCGCTGGGTCGAGGTGGGCAGCCGGCGGCGCACGCTCACCCTGCTGCGCGCGGGCGTCGGCGTCCTGCTGGTCACCGCCGGTGTCTCCGCCATCTTCGTCATGCAGGGCTCGGCCGCCCACCTCGGCGCGGTCCTGCAGGCCGCGCTCGCCGTCCTGGTCGGCATCACGCTGCTCGCCGGCCCCTATCTCGTCCGCATGACCCAGGACCTGTCCGAGGAACGCCTGATGCGCATCCGCGCCCAGGAGCGCGCCGAGGTCGCCGCCCACGTCCACGACTCCGTGCTGCACACCCTCACCCTGATCCAGCGCAACGCCGACAACGCGGGCGAGGTGCGCCGACTGGCCCGGGCCCAGGAGCGGGACCTGCGCACCTGGCTGTACAAACCGGAGGGCACCGGCAAGGACGAGGACGACGAGCCGGACACGGTCGCCGAGGCGGTGCGGCGCAACGCGGCCGAGGTCGAGGACAAGCACGGCGTGCCCATCGAGGTGGTGGTGGTCGGGGACTGCCCGCTCGACGAGAGGACCGCCGCGCAGATGCAGGCCGCGCGCGAGGCGATGGTGAACGCCGCCAAGTACGGTGGCGACGGCGGCGCCGTGCAGGTCTACGCCGAGGTCGAGGGGAAGACGGTCTTCGTGTCCGTCCGCGACCGCGGTCCGGGCTTCGATCTCGACTCGATACCCGCCGACCGCATGGGCGTCAGAGAATCGATCATCGGCCGTATGGAACGCAACGGCGGCACGGCCCGGCTGCGGGCGGTGCCGGGCGGCGGCACGGAGGTCGAGCTGGAGATGGAGAGGGTGGAGAGGACGTCATGAGCGACGCGACCGAGGCGAACGGTACGGCGGGGGCGGCGGAGCGGGCCGGGTCCGGCGCGGAGGAGCGGCACGTGCGCGTGGTGCTCGTGGACGACCACCGGATGTTCCGCACCGGCGTCCAGGCCGAGATCGGGCAGACCGCCCAGACCGGTGTGGAGGTGGTCGGCGAGGCCGCGGACGTCGACCAGGCGGTCACGGTCATCACGGCGACCCGGCCCGAGGTGGTCCTCCTCGACGTCCACCTGCCGGGCGGCGGCGGGGTCGAAGTGCTGCGCCGGTGCGCCGCGTTGATGTCGGCCGCCGAGGCGCCGGTCCGCTTCCTCGCGCTGTCCGTGTCGGACGCCGCCGAGGACGTGATCGGGGTGATCCGCGGCGGAGCCCGCGGTTATGTCACCAAGACCATCACGGGCACCGACCTGATCGACTCGATCTTCCGGGTGCAGGAGGGCGACGCCGTCTTCTCGCCGCGGCTGGCCGGGTTCGTCCTGGACGCCTTCGCCTCCACCGACGCCCCGCCGGTCGACGAGGACCTGGACCGCCTCACCCAGCGCGAACGGGAGGTGCTGCGCCTGATCGCCCGCGGCTACGCGTACAAGGAGATCGCCAAGCAGCTGTTCATCTCGGTGAAGACGGTCGAGTCGCACGTCTCGGCGGTCCTGCGCAAGCTCCAGCTGTCCAACCGGCACGAGCTGACCCGCTGGGCCACCGCCCGCCGCCTGGTCTGACCGCAGTACCGGCCGGCCTCAGGCCACCCGGGTCGCCCCGGCGAACGGCATCTGGTCGATGGGGGCCAGGCGGACCGGCGCCGACGGGTTCGGGGCGTGGATCATCTGCCCGTTGCCCACGTAGATGCCGACGTGGCTGATGCCGGAGTAGAAGAACACCAGGTCGCCCGGTCGCAGTTCGGCGCGGGAGACCCGCCGGCCGGCGTTGATCTGGGCGTAGGTGGTGCGGGGGAGCGAGACCCCGGCGGAGTGGTAGGCGGCCAGGGCCAGGCCCGAGCAGTCGAAGGCGTCCGGGCCGGTCGCGCCCCACACGTACGGGCTGCCGAGCTTCCGGTAGGCATAGGCGACGGCCGCCGCGGCGCGGGAGTCCGGGGCGGAGGCGGTCGATCCCGGCTCGTCCAGCGGCGGCCGGGCGTCCGGGGTGGACCGTGTGGCATGCCGCGGCGCTCCGCCGTCCCCGGTCACCTGCGCCCGTTCCCGCGGAGTGAGCCGCGCCAGCAGCCGGCGCGCCTGCGCCAGCTTCTCCGTGATGGTCCGCTTCTGCCGCCTCAGTTCCGCCTGCCGCGACCGCAGCGCCGTCAGCTCGCCGCGGGCGGCCCCGCGCAACTGCTCGACCTCCCGCAGTTGCTCGCGCACCCGGGCCACCGCCCCGGCCCGCTGGGCGCCGGCCCGCTCCGCGAACGCGGCGCCGTCCAGGTACCGGTCGGGGTCGCTGGAGAGGGCGAGCTGCCAGGCGGGGTCGATGCCGCCCTCGCGGTACTGCGCCGCGGCGAAGGACCCCAGCGCGTCGCGGGCCGAGTCGAGCTTCTGCTGCTTGCGCGCGGTCTCGTCCCGCAGCGAGTTCAGCCGTCGCTGGGCCGCGCCGGCCTTCTCCTTGGCCCCGTCGTAGGTCTCGGTGGCGGCCTCCGCCTGCTGGTACAGCTTGTCCACCTTGGCCTTCACCTGCGCCGCGGTCAGTTCCGGGGCGGCGCTGCCGGTGCCGTCGAACACCGCGGCGGTGGCCGCGCCCGCGAGGGCGAGGGTGACGGCCGTACGGGCGGTGCTGCCGCCGAGCGAGCGCTGTCGGGGCTTGCGGTGCGCTGCCACCTGGACCGTCACGACCTTTCGTGGGACTGCTGCGTCTGGGGCGATCGAGGCGACCGGCGATGGCCCGCACAGGGGGAGCGGGCCACCGCCGGGCCTTTCTCGGCGCGGCGACCGGCGGCCGCCCCTGGCCCGGGCGGCGGTGGGGTGCCGGTCACCTGGGGGAGGACGCTAGGCCCGTCTGTGACAGGTTGGTAACGCGGAGTACGGAACTGGCGCCGACGGATCGAAACGTGACCGTAAGTGACCGTATCGCCGTGCCGGAGTCGTCGTCTTCACGTAGCGTGGTGACCGATGCGCGGAATGCGGGACACCAGGGAGTGCTGGGGTGCTATGGGGCGCATATATGCAAGAGGCGCCGGCTGTCACACAGGGCCCGGTGACAGCCGGTCGGGGAGCCCTCATTAGGCTCCGGGCTCATGGACGTACTCATCCATCTCCTCGTCGGCCTGCACATCATCGGCATCGCCGCACTGCTCGGTGGTTTCCTCACCCAGATGAAGGCGATGGGCCGGGGCACGGCGCGCTTCGTCCCCGGGATGCTGCACGGCGCCTTCACCATGCTGGTCACCGGCGTGGCCCTGGTCGGGCTCAACGAGGCCGACGGCCACCACGTCAACACCTTCAAGATCGGCGTGAAGCTGGCCCTGCTCATCGTGATCCTCGGGCTGGTCTACGTGCAGCGCGACGAGGAGAAGGTGGACAAGCGCGTCTTCGGCCTGGTCGGCCTGCTGACCACGGCGAACATCTTCATCGCCGTGCTGTGGACGTGACGCTCAGAGCCGGGCGCTGATCCCGGCCCGGGCGTCGAGGACCGCGCCCACCGCGACCGCGAGCCACGCGGCCACCGCCACCCACATCAGCACCTGCCCCAGGCTACGCAGCCACGGGACGTCCAGGACGGTCGCGCCCGACAGCACGGCCGCGGCGGTCATCCCCTGCGGGAACACCGTCGCCCACCGCCGCACGTCGTAGGCCGGCCGCGGCCGGGCCACCTCGGCCACCAGCAGCACGGCGTACCAGGCCAGACTCAGGACGAGCAGCGCGCCCGTCATGTCGCGCAGCACCCCCTCGTCGTCGTCGTTCCACAGGTACAGCCGCGCGCTGTCGGCGGCGAGCAGCCTCGCACCGGCCAGTGCCGAGATGGCGAGCGCCCCGCCCGCGATCCACTGGTCCCCGGCCCCCTGCCACAACTGCCGGGGGTCGAAGCGCGGCAGGGCGACGCAGTAGAGCACCAGACCCAGCCAGAACAGCACCAGCGCGGCATGCGCGAGCCACGCCGTGCTCTCGGCCGCGGCCAGGGTGGCCGCAAGCACCGCGAGTCCCTCGGTGCCCACGCAGCACAGGAACACCGCTCCCGGCATGCGCCGCTCCCAGCGCCGTACGACCAGGAACAGCAGCACCGGCCAGAGCAGCGCCGCCAGCGCCAGGAACTCCTCGGCCGGCGTCTGGCTGCCGAGCGCCGACAGGCGGGTGCCGAGCACCGTCGTGGCGGCCACGGCGGTGATCGAGCCCGGAGTCCCCGCGTCGGCCAGCCAGCGCTGCCGCCGCCACACCAGCCGGGCGCAGAAGTCGGCGGCCAGCGCCAGCCAGGCGAGGCAGCCGAGCCAGAGGAAGACCCGGGACACCGTCTCGTGGCCCGTCATGTGGAGGGCGATCGAGACGATGCCGGTCGCCAGGACGGCGGCGCCCGCCGCCGGCGGACGCTCCGCCCACCACGCGCGCAGACCTGAGATGCCGGGCATGATCCAGATGCTAGGGAGCCGCGCGAGCCGCACGGCGAGGCCACGCGCGCGTGGGGCTCGAAAAGACGACGACGGTACGTCCGCGCATCCGGGCGTCCGGACGCGCGGACGCGCGTCAGGCGGGCCGGACCACGCTGTGGACGACCCGGTCGCCGCCGTGCTGGACGGACTCCTCGCGGACGTACGCGCCGGGCCCCGGCGCGTGGATCATCGTCCCGTCCCCCGTGCACAGGCCCACATGGCTCAGGTCTTCGTGGAAGAAGACCAGGTCACCGGGGCGCGCGTCGGCGAGCGGGACCGTCGTGCCCAGGGCGGCCTGGGCACGGGCGGTGCGCGGCAGGATGACACCGGCGGCCTTCCAGGCGGCCCGGGTGAGACCGGCGCAGTCGTAGGAGCCGGGCCCGCTGGCCCCGTTCACGTACGGCTTGCCGATCTGGGCGCGGGCGAACGCGATCGCCAGGCCGGCCCTGGTGGCACGCCCGCCCGGGGACGTCCCGTACGACGGTGCCGCGGCCTCCCGCGGCCCGCGCGGTCCGGCCTCGGCCGGTGTCGGGGCCTGGGCCTGGGCCAGGGGCGCAGCCGGGGCAGGTGCCGGGGCCGTTGTCGGAGCCAGGGCCGGGGCCGGCGGCGGCTCCGCCGGGGCGGTCAGCCGGGCCAGCAGTCCGCGGGCGGCGGCGAGCTTGTGCTGGACGGCCGCCTTGGCGGTCTTCGGGTCGTACGCCGGTGCGGCCGCGGGGGCGGCCTCCTGCCGCCGGCCGGCGGCTCCGGCGCGCTCGGGGGCGTGCGCCGGGGGGCCCGGAACCGGGGCCTCGGCGTCGGTCTCGGTGCTCCTGGCGGTCTCCTGGCGCTTCTTCACCGTCGAGGCCAGCCGGTCCATCAGCCGGGTCTGGTGGAAGTAGTCGGGCGGGCGCTGGTCCCGCTCCGGCTCCTGCGGGCCGTCGCTGAACGCCGCTTTCCCGCGCAGTGAGTCCAGCCGGCCCCACTGCCGTCCGGTCCGTTCCTGGGTGTCCTCGGACGGCGCGGCCGGCGACTCGGCCCGCCGGTAGAACTCGTCGATCTTCTTCTCGATCTCCTCCACGCTCGGCCTGCCGTCGTCGACGGGGGCCGCCTCGGCCGTCTGGGACAGGACGGCCACGGAGGTGAACGCGGCGGTGGCGAGAGCGGGGGTGCGCAGACCCGGTCCACTTCCGCCGGGCCGCGGCTTGCGGTGCGACGCCAAGGGTGGCGACTCCTTCCAACGTGCCGCCTACCGGGTTAGCTGTCGGGTTCGGGCGGGTGGTTCGGAAGGGTTGCCCTACGGCGTCGTCCCGGTCGGGAGTCGGCCGATTCACCCCGGGATCGGTGGGTCCCCGGCTCCGGCCGCGTGAGGCGCACCGGACTCGGCGGAGGCCACGACGCCCGGCGACGTTCGCCGGAAGGGGTGCGTGCGGCCTGACGGCAACCTAGCCAACTCGTGTGACTCCTGTGAAGGTTGGTGTGCCTTATGTCCGATACATTTCCGTGACCTGGCCCATGTTTCACACCGGTGTGACAGGGCGCTTTCGCAGCGTGAGGGCCATGTCGGCCCCCGCGGCGTGAGGACCGGCCGCGGTGCGTCGTGTCCGGTTGCGAACCCCGCGCGGGCCGGGTTTCAGGGGCGGGGACCGGTTGTCGGTGCGGCGCCCTAGACTCGTAGAGCGATGAGCAGCCTCTTTGACGACAGCTTCCTGGCGGACCTCCAGGCCCCTCGTGGGCACGAGGAGGAACACCCGCCGCCGCCCGAGGACGATCACGCGCCGGAGCCCGTTCCGGACGATCTGTTCGGCGGGAAGTTCGACGTGCCGCCGGACCGTGACGCCCACTACCGTGACGGCGCCCCCCGCCCCGCGCTCGACGCGGCCGCGCTCCTCGACGGGCTGAACGAGAACCAGCGCGCGGCCGTCGTCCACGCCGGCTCACCGCTGCTCATCGTCGCCGGCGCCGGCTCGGGCAAGACCCGGGTGCTCACCCACCGCATCGCCCACCTGCTCGCCGAGCGGCAGGTGCACCCCGGCCAGATCCTCGCGATCACCTTCACCAACAAGGCCGCGGGCGAGATGAAGGAGCGCGTGGAGCAGCTCGTCGGCCCGCGCGCGAACGCGATGTGGGTCATGACCTTCCACAGCGCGTGCGTGCGGATCCTGCGCCGCGAGTCGAAGAGGCTCGGCTTCACCTCGTCCTTCTCGATCTACGACGCCGCCGACAGCAAGCGCCTGATGGCCCTGGTCTGCCGGGACCTCGACCTCGACCCCAAGCGCTTCCCGCCCAAGTCCTTCAGCGCCAAGATCAGCAACCTCAAGAACGAGCTGATCGACGAGGAGGACTTCGCCGCCCAGGCCACCGACGGCTTCGAGAAGACCCTCGCCCAGGCGTACGCGCTCTACCAGTCGCGGCTGCGCGAGGCCAACGCGCTCGACTTCGACGACCTGATCATGACGACGGTCAACCTGCTGCGCGCCTTCCCGGACGTCGCCGAGCACTACCGCCGCCGCTTCCGGCACGTCCTGGTCGACGAGTACCAGGACACCAACCACGCCCAGTACGCGCTGGTGCGCGAACTCGTCGGGACCGCGGAGCACCCGGTGGACGTCCCGCCGAGCGAGGCCGACCTGCCGCCCGCCGAACTCTGCGTGGTCGGTGACGCGGACCAGTCGATCTACGCCTTCCGCGGCGCGACCATCCGCAACATCCTCCAGTTCGAGGAGGACTACCCGGACGCCACGACGATCCTGCTGGAGCAGAACTACCGCTCCACCCAGACGATCCTCTCCGCGGCCAACGCGGTCATCGAGCGCAACGAGTCCCGCCGTCCCAAGAACCTGTGGACCAACGCCGGCCAGGGCGCGCGGATCACCGGCTACGTGGCGGACACCGAGCACGACGAGGCCCAGTTCGTCGCCGACGAGATAGACCGCCTCACGGACGCGGGCGAGGCCAAGGCCGGGGACGTCGCCGTCTTCTACCGCACCAACGCCCAGTCCCGTGTCTTCGAAGAGGTCTTCATCCGCGTCGGCCTGCCCTACAAGGTCGTCGGCGGCGTCCGCTTCTACGAGCGCAAGGAGGTCCGGGACGTCCTGGCCTACCTGCGCGTCCTCGCCAACCCCGAGGACTCCGTGCCGCTGCGCCGTATCCTCAACGTCCCCAAGCGGGGCATCGGCGACCGCGCGGAGGCGATGGTCGACGCCCTCGCCCAGCGCGAGAAGATCAGCTTCCCGCAGGCGCTGAAGCGGGTGGACGAGGCGTACGGCATGGCGGCGCGCTCCACCAACGCGGTCAAGCGGTTCAACACGCTGATGGAGGACCTGCGTACCGTCGTGGAGTCCGGCGCCGGCCCCGCGACCGTCCTGGAGGCGGTGCTGGAACGCACCGGCTACCTGGCCGAGTTGCAGTCCTCCACCGACCCGCAGGACGAGACCCGCATCGAGAACCTCCAGGAACTCGCCGCCGTGGCCCTGGAGTTCGAGCAGGAGCGCGGCGAGGGCGAGACCGGTACGCTCGCCGACTTCCTGGAGCAGGTCGCCCTGGTCGCCGACTCCGACCAGATCCCGGACGAGGAGGACGGCGCCGGCGTCATCACCCTGATGACCCTGCACACGGCCAAGGGACTAGAGTTCCCGGTCGTCTTCCTGACCGGCATGGAGGACGGCGTCTTCCCGCACATGCGCGCCCTCGGCCAGACCAAGGAGCTGGAGGAGGAGCGGCGCCTGGCCTACGTCGGCATCACGCGCGCCCGTGAGCGGCTCTACCTCACGCGCTCGGCTATGCGCAGCGCCTGGGGACAGCCCTCGTACAACCCGCCCTCCCGCTTCCTGGAGGAGATCCCGACCGCCCACCTGGAGTGGAAGCGGACGGGCGCTCCCGCGCCGCGGTCCGCCGCGCCGGTCTCCGGCATCGCGGCCTCGCTCTCCTCGACCCGCTCGCGCTCCTCGGCGGCGGGCGCGTCCGGGTTCGCCACCCGGCGGGCCTCCGAGAAGCCGGTGGTGTCCCTCGCCGTCGGGGACCGGGTCACCCACGACCAGTTCGGGCTCGGCACGGTCGTCGCGGTCTCGGGCGTGGAGGACAAGGCCCAGGCGACGATCGACTTCGGGGACGGCAAGCCGAAGCGGCTGCTGCTGCGGTACGCGCCGGTGGAGAGGCTGTAGAAGACCTGAGCCCCGCCGGACCGGCGGGGCTCGATGATCAGCTCGGTGTCAGGCCGGATCAGGCCGGATCAGGTCGGGTCCAGACCGTGGCTGCGCAGCCACGGCAGGGGGTCTATGGCCGCCCCGCCCGCGGGCCGGACCTCGAAGTGCAGGTGCGGGCCGGTGGAGTTGCCCGAGTTCCCCGAGAACGCGATCGGCTGGCCGGCCTTGACGCTCGTGCCGGAGGCGACGCGGTAACTGGAGAGGTGGCAGTACCAGGTCTCCGTGCCGTCCTTCGCCGTCACGATCATCATGTTTCCGTAGGCGCTGTTCCACTTCGTGGAGACGACACCGTCGACGGCGGACATGACGGTGGTGCCGTACGAGACCGGGAAGTCGATGCCCGTGTGCACGGACATCCAGTTCACACCCGCCTGGCCGAAGTAGGCACTGAGCCCCCGCTGCGCGACCGGCAGCGCGAACTTGGGGCGCAGCCGCTCCTTGAGCGCGGCCTCCGCGGCCGCCTTCTTCTGCTGCAGTTCCTGCTGCGCCTTGAGGTCGATCCGGTCCTGCGTACGGCTGGCCCGGTCGGCGAAGTCGTCGGCTCCGGCGGAGAGCGTGCGGAGCTGGGCGTCCAGCTTGCTGTTGGCGACGGACGGCTTCACCGCCTGCGCGTCCGGGGCGGAGGCGGTGGTGTCCTTGCCGCCGCCGTCGTTCAGACCGCCGACGGAGGCGGCCGCGATCCCGGCCACGCCCATCACGCAGGCAGAGGGCACGGCGATGGTCAGCAGCGCGGAGCGCTTGGGGGGCGTACGGCGCCGGGAACGCGCCGCGCTGCGTGAGCCCGGGCGGGGCGCCGGGGCCGCAGTCGTCTCCTCCTGGTCGTCGAGCAGGTCCGGCACGACGGGCAGTTCGCCCGTGGAGCCCCGCTCGTCGTCCTCGGCGACCGTGTCGCCCGGCTCGCCGTGGTGGCCCGTGTCGCCGTAGGCGGCGTCCTCGTAAGGCACATGGTCGAAGGCAGCGGTCGCCTGCGCGTCGCCGACCTGCTCGAACGTGGCCGTGGCCTGCTGGTCGAACGGTTCGGCGAGCTGCTCGTGCGGTACGGCCGCGCCGTCGGAGTTCCACTGCGTGGCGTCGTAGGCGCCCGTGTCGAACGCCTGGGCGTTCCAGTCCCACTGCTGGGTGGGATCGGCGACGGCGGACTGGCCGGCGTGGCCCGGCTGTTCGGCCTGCGTCCAGGCGCTCGCGTCCCACTGGCCGCTGACGTCGTGCCCGGTGGCCTGGGCGGGAACCGTCCAGGCGGTGCTGTCGTACGTGCCCGAGTCGTAGGTGGTGTGGTGCTGTGCCACGTAGGGGTCGTACCCCGGGGTGTGACCGGTGCCGGTGCCCCACTGGGTGGCGGCGTGGGCGTGCTGTTCACCGCCCGGGAGGCTGCCGAAGAGCGGGTCGCCGGCGAAGGTCGCGGTGCCGGTGGAACCGGCGGTGAAACCGGTGGCGTCGTAGCCGCCGTACGTGGTGAGGTCGTCGTAGCGGGTTTCCTGGGTCCCGTACGGCGCGTAGTGCGTGGCGGAGGCGTCGGAAGCCGGGGCCGGGGTGGTCGTACTCCCCGACGGGTGACGGTCGTTCACCAACTTCTCTTTCGCCTCGACAACAGGGGCTGCCAGAGCAGTGCGGCGACTGTACCCGGCGGTATGCGGGCGCGACAATCTTCGGCCGGTTTCGCGTTGGCCGGAAACGGGCAATCGCCCGTGTTTCGGGGGACGGCGGACGCGAGTTTGGCTTTGTGTTCGAAATGTGTTCGATGGCAGGTGACAGTGAGTCACCTGTGCGTCGGCTGTGCCGCCCCCGGCGGGGGCCCGCGAATCACCCGTTCGCCCGTCCGGACGCCCGGTGCGGGCCGCTCCCAGGCCCCCGTCAGGCCACCGTCAGGCCGCCCGTGATCGTCTCGGCCGCGTGCGCCTCTTCGAGGGCCTCTCGTATCCCGGCCGCGACGGCGGGGTGCACCGGCAGGGCCAGGTGCCCGATCCCGGTCACCCGCACGTTCAGCGCGTCCAGGTCGGGATGGTCGACGCAGGCCGCCTCCAGCGGGTCCATCACGGAGTCCAGGTCGCTCCAGAAGCTGACGAACCGGGTGCGGCAGCCGGGCGCGGGCCGGGACAGCTCCTCGATCACCTCGGAGCCCGGACGCATCTGCCGCACGATCGGGTGCGCGCTGGCCAGTGGCACGGCCCGGGTGCCGGAGTGCGGGGTGCCCAGCGTGACCAGCGTGCGCACCCTCAGGTCACCACCCAGGCACTGTACGTAATAGCGCGCGATCAGCCCGCCGAGGCTGTGGCCGACGATGTCCACGCGCTCACTGCCCGTGCGCTCGCAGATCTCCTCGACGTGCCGGCCCAGCAGTTCGGCGGCGGTCCGGATGTCACACGTCAGCGGGGAGTAGTTCAGCGACTCGACGCGCTGCCTGCCGTTGCGGACCAGGCTGCGGCGCAGCAGGACGAAGACGGAGCGGTTGTCGATGAAACCGTGCAGCAGCACCACCGGCGGGCCGGGGCGGCCGGGCAGCCGGGTGGTGCCCTCCCCGGCGGGCAGGACGGCGCAGCGGCGCTCCTGGACCAGGCCGGTCGGGTACAGCAGCAGGTGGCCGGCGAGGATCGCGGCCTCCAGTGCGGTCGCCTTGAACAGCGTCATGGAAAGGTCGACCAGTCTGCCGGGCCACAGGCGCCGGTAGAACGGGAGGAAGAGCGGAAGTACCCCGGTGACCTTCATTGGCCGACCTCCTGTCGGCACCCGGGGGGCGGCTCGGTCCCCCGTGTGCCCTCATGTCCCACCGTGTGATTTCCCCCTCTGTCCGCACCGTAAAACCGCCGGTTGCGGGATGCTGGAGATAACGTTCGTTCACTTGCCGACGGGTGGCGGAACGTGCCAGATATGCGGTACTTGTCGGTACGAGCGGAAGCGGTCGCTTCCGTGGTCGCTTGATGGAGGCAGTGATGGGTGTGGCAGCCGGTCCGATCCGCGTGGTGGTGGCGAAGCCGGGGCTCGACGGCCACGATCGCGGGGCCAAGGTCATCGCACGGGCGCTGCGCGACGGCGGTATGGAGGTCATCTACACCGGCCTGCACCAGACGCCGGAGCAGATCGTCGACACCGCCATCCAGGAGGACGCCGACGCGATCGGCCTGTCCATCCTCTCCGGCGCCCACAACACCCTCTTCGCCGCCGTCATCGACCTCCTCAAGGAGCGCGACGCCGCGGACATCCTCGTCTTCGGCGGCGGCATCATCCCGGAGGAGGACATCCCGCCGCTGAAGGAGAAGGGCGTCGCGGCGATCTTCACCCCCGGGGCGACCACCACCGAGATCGTGGAGTGGGTGCGGGGCAACGCCCGGCAGCCCGCCTAGGCGCGGCACCTCCGGTCCGACGGAGCCCACCGAGACCACCGTGACCACGCCGACGGCAGAGGTGGCCGAGCCGGCCCTGGCGGCCGGTGTCACCTCGGCGCGCCCGGCCGCAGTTCCGCGGCCATCGCCGCCCGTAGCCGCAGCGTGGCCATGAGCCGCTGGAACGCCTCCGCCCAGTAGCCCCCGGCCCCCGGCGACGCGTCCTCCCGCTCGTCGGGCACCGCGAGAAGACCCTCCAGGCGGGCGGCCTCCGCCGGGTCCAGACAGCGCTCGGCCAGTCCCATCACTCCGCTGAAGCTCCAGGGGTAACTGCCCGCGTCCCGGGCGATGTCCAGGGCGTCCACCACGGACCGGCCGAGTGGGGCGGCCCACGGCACCGCGCACACCCCGAGCAGCTGGAACGCCTCCGACAGGCCGTGCGTCGCGATGAAGCCGGCCACCCACGCGGCTCGTTCCCCCGGCTCCAGCGCCCCCAGCAGCTTCGCCCGCTCCGCCAGCGACACCGCCCCCGGCCCGCCCGCCTCCGGGGCCGACGGCGCGCCGAGCAGCGCCCTCGACCACGCGGTGTCGCGCTGGCGCACCGCCGCCCGGCACCAGGCCGCGTGCAGCTCCGCCTGCCAGTCGTCCGCCACCGGCAGCGACACGATCTGCTCCGGGGTACGTCCGCCGAGCCGGCCCGCCCAGATGCCGAGCGGTGCCGCCTCCACCAGCTGACCCAGCCACCACGACCGTTCTCCTCTGCCCGTGGGTGGTCTTGCCGCCACACCGTCACGCTCCATGCCCGGATCGCACTCGGGTGGCGCCTCCACGACGACCATCGGCGAGTTCCCCGTCCGGTCCACGGCCACACATGCCGCGGCCCGGACCGCCATCCGCGCGGCGAGCGCCGAGCCCGGCACCGCGGACAGCAGCTCCGCCGCCGTCGCCCTGACATTGCGGCTGCGGTCTCCGAGCGCCTGTTCGAGGAACGGCTCGTCCTCCAGGGACAGGCCCGTGCGCAGCGAGTCGAGGAACATCAGCCGGTCCTCGGCCCGCTCCGTCGCCCAGGTCGACGCCAGCAGTTCCCGGGCCGGCGCGGGCGTACGGGCGCGCAGCGCGGCCAGCAGCGCGACCCGCTCGGCGAACAGGCCCTCCTCCCACAGCCGCCGTACCGCGTCGCCGTCCGCCGGGTCCGGCAGGGTCGCACCGCCGCCCGGCGCCGAGCGCAGGGCGAAACGCCAGTCCGGGTTCAGCCGGGCCAGCCACAGCGCCCGCGGTCCGGCGAACGCCAGCGCCGCGGGCCGCAGGTCCGTACGGCCCCGGGCGGCGTCCAGCAGCGCGGGCAGCGCCTGCGGAGGCGCCGCGTACCCGTGGGCGTTGGCCGCGGCGAGCCACTGCGGGAGCAACTCGATGAGGTCCGGGGAGCTGCCGCGCCGGCCGCCGCCACCCCCGGAGCGGTCGGCCAGCAGGGTCGCGAGCCTGCGCGCCGCGGCCGCGGGCAGTGCGGGGCGGGGGTCGAGCGGAGCGGGTTCGGGGCGGGGCGCGGCCCGCCCGGGCCGCAGCCCGGCCCGCCGCCGCACGGTGGCCACGGCGGCGGCGTCCAGCAGCGCCACCGGGGCCTGTCCGCCGGGCACCGCTGCCGGGGGACGCCGGTCGGTGCCGAGGAGGGCCGTGGTGACGAGGTCCTCCCAAGGGCTCGCGGGTGCCGGGACGTCCCCGGCGGCCGAGGTCCCGTTCATGCCGCCTCCTTCCTCCATGCCGCCTCCTTCTTCATGCCGTCGCTCTCCTGGTGCCACGCGTTGTGAGGGACGCAGCCGCCCTCCGCGTCCCCGTGCGCCAGGACCGGAGCCGTCAGCACAGCGTCACCGGCTCGCCCGGCCCCTCCGGCCAGGCCGTCAGCGGGGTGAAGCCGCGGTGGCCGCACTCACCGAAGACCTTGACGGGGGCGCCGCCCGAGAGGGCGACCAGACGCCACAGACCCGGTCGGGAGGGGGCGGCGGCGACGATCGGGAGCGCCGAGTCCGCCTCCGCGTCGGCCAGTTGCCAGGACCCGGGCTCCGGTCCCGGTGCCGGGACGACGTGGTCCAGGGTGACCGGGACCGAGTCCAGCCAGGGGTCCGCGCACAGCGCCTCGCCGTAGCGGGCCGCGGCCTCGGCCGTGGTCACACCCGGCGGGCGCAGGGCGGCCGGTGCGGGCGGCGCGTACCGCTCGCCCAGCGCCGCCCGTGCCTGTCCGGCTCCCGGGAACCCGGCCAGGTCGGCCTCCACCGCCAGGCCGACCGGCAGCGACAGCTCCGGGGCCCGGCCCGCCGCGCCGTAGGACAGGAGCAGCCGGGTGTGGCCCGACTCGGCGCCGTGCAGCCAGATCCGGCGCGTCGTCAGCTTCGGGTCCACCGTGTCGTACTGGGCGAGGACCAGCCAGCGGTCGCGCACTGGTGGGCCGTCCGCCGATGCGGGCAGACCGAGCCGGGAGCGGACGGTGGCCGCGAGGTCGTCCGGCAGCCGGTCGCGGCGCAGCCAGCCCCGGTCCAGGAGGTGCAGCAGGGCGCACTCCTCCAGCAGCCGGGCCGGCCAGCCGGGTCCGGAGCCGGGTATCGCCCCCAACTCCCGCACCCGGGCGGCCAGTCCCGGTGCCTGTGCGTCGACCATGCGGGCCGCCGTCTCGTCCCACAGGCCGTACCCCGCCTGCTCGGCCGAGGCCAGGCCACCGCGCAGCAGGTCGGACAGGCGCTGCTCCAGCTCGGTCGCGCCCGCCGTGACCCGCTCGGCCCGGCGCTCCGCCCGCCGCCGAGCCGCCTCCGGATCAGCCGACCCGGTGCCGGAACTCCCCTCAGCCTCCGCCCGTTTGCTCTCCGCGCGCCCGCGTCTGCCCGACAGCCACTGCTCGGCCCACTCCGGCGGCTCGGCCACCGCGGCGAACGCGCCCCCCGGCTCCGCCCACAACAGCAGCAGTCCCAGCGCGTGCTTGCACGGGAACTTCCGGCTCGGACAACTGCACTTGTAGGCGGGCCCGCCCGAGCCCGCGAGGTCCACCACCGTCTGGTACGGCTTGCTGCCACTGCCCTTGCACAGCCCCCACACCGTCCCCTCTCCGCTGCCGGCCTCGGACCACGGCCCGGCCGTGCCCAGCTTGCTCCCCGCCTTGCGTGACGCGGCGTCAGGCGCCAGTGCCAGCACCTGCTCAGCGGTCCAGCGCACCCCCTGCTCAGTCATGCCACCGACGGTAGGTCCCGCCACTGACAATCGGCCCTGCCGGCACGTTTGCGCAGGTCAGGGCGATTGTCAGTGGCGTGGTGCACGGTGGATGCCAGATGACCACCGGCCGAGCTGGAGGGGGCCTCAGCCATGACTGTGTCCATGGAATCCGTGGAACCGAACTCCGTCGAGACGAGCGGGAGCACGGCCGCGCAGGCACTGCGCCCGCACGCCGAGCACGCCTTCGCGGCCGAACTCGCCGCACTGGCCGCCCAGGACGACCGCCCGCGCCCGGCCCGCTGGAGACTGTCGCCGTGGGCGGTGGCGACCTACCTGCTCGGCGGCACCCTGCCGGACGGCACCGTGATCACCCCCAAGTACGTGGGGCCGCGCCGCATCGTCGAGGTCGCCGTCACCACCCTCGCCACCGACCGCGCCCTGCTCCTGCTCGGCGTGCCCGGCACGGCCAAGACCTGGGTGTCGGAACACCTGGCGGCCGCCGTCAGCGGCGACTCGACCCTGCTGGTCCAGGGCACCGCGGGTACCCCGGAGGAGGCGATCAGGTACGGCTGGAACTACGCGCGGCTGCTCGCGCACGGGCCCAGCCGCGACGCCCTGGTGCCCAGCCCCGTCATGCGGGCCATGTCGGAGGGCATGACGGCCCGGGTGGAGGAGCTGACCCGCATCCCCGCCGACGTGCAGGACACCCTGATCACCATCCTGTCCGAGAAGACCCTGCCCATCCCGGAGCTGGGCCAGGAGGTGCAGGCGGTCCGCGGGTTCAACCTCATCGCCACCGCCAACGACCGCGACCGCGGCGTCAACGACCTCTCCAGCGCGCTGCGCCGCCGCTTCAACACCGTGGTGCTGCCGCTGCCGGAGAGCCCCGACGCCGAGGTCGACATCGTCACCCGGCGCGTCGAGCAGATCGGCCGGTCGCTGGACCTGCCGGCCGTGCCGGAGGGCATCGACGAGATCCGCCGGGTGGTGACCGTCTTCCGCGAGCTGCGCGACGGCACGACCGCCGACGGCCGTACCAAGCTGAAGTCGCCGAGCGGCACCCTGTCCACCGCCGAGGCGATCTCCGTCGTCACCAACGGCCTCGCGCTCGCGGCCCACTTCGGCGACGGCGTGCTGCGCCCGGCGGACGTCGCCGCCGGCATCCTCGGCGCGGTGGTCCGGGACCCGGCGGCCGACCGCGTGATCTGGCAGGAGTACCTGGAGACCGTCGTGCGCGAGCGCGACGGCTGGAAGGACTTCTACCGGGCCTGCCGCGAGGTGAGCCGATGAGCGACGACTCCGCCTGGGGCAGGGCGTACGCCCGCGGGCCGCTGCTGCTCGGCGTGCGGCACCACGGGCCCGGCTCCGCGCGCGCCGTACGGGCCGCCCTGGAAGCCGCCCGCCCCGACGTGGTGCTGATCGAGGGGCCGCCCGAGGCCGACCCGCTGATCCCGCTGGCCGCCGAGCCGGAGATGCGGCCCCCGGTGGCGCTGCTCGCCCACGCGGTGGACGAGCCCGGACGCTCCGCCTTCTGGCCCCTGGCCGAGTTCAGCCCCGAGTGGGTGGCGATCCGCTGGGCCCTCGAACAGGGCGTCCCGGCCCGCTTCGTCGACCTGCCCGCCACCCACTCCCTGGCCTGGGACACCGGGACGGACGCACCGCACGGCACCGACGCCGGTGACGACACAGGCGCCGAAGCCGGGGCCCAGGAGGAGGCCGACCCTGCGGAGGGGGCCGGCCGTGAGGAGGAGCGCGGCCCCGGGGAGGCCGACCCCGAGCGGGACCTGCGCCTCGACCCGCTCGCCGTGCTCGCCGAGACCGCCGGGCACGACGACCCCGAGCGCTGGTGGGAGGACGTCGTCGAGCACCGCGGCCCGGGACGCCGGGACCCTTTCGCACCGTTCACCGCGCTGGAGGAGGCCATGACCGCACTGCGGGAGCGGTACGGCGCCGCCGGCCGGCCCCGCGATCTGGTGCGCGAGGCCCACATGCGGCTCAAGGTGCGCGCCGCCCGCAAGGAGTTCGGGGACGCGGTGGCCGTGGTGTGCGGAGCCTGGCACGTGCCCGCGCTGCGCGAGAAGGCCACCGTCGCCGCGGACCGGGCGCTGCTGAAGGGCCTGCCCAAGGTCAGGGCCGACCTGACCTGGGTGCCGTGGACCCACCGCAGGCTGGCCCGGTCGAGCGGGTACGGCGCCGGGATCGACTCGCCGGGATGGTACGGGCATCTGTTCCGGGCGCCGGACCGGCCGGTCGAGAGATGGCTGACCCGGGTGGCGGGGCTGCTGCGCGAGGAGGACCGCATCGTCTCCTCCGCGCATGTCATCGAGGCGGTGCGGCTCGCGGAGACCCTGGCCGCCATGCGCGGCCGGCCCCTGCCCGGGCTGAGCGAGACCACCGAAGCGGTGCGGGCGGTGATGTGCGACGGCTCGGACGTCCCGCTGGCGCTGGTGCACGACCGGCTGGTGGTCGGTGACGTGCTGGGGGAGGTGCCGCAGTCGGCGCCGGCGGTGCCGTTGCAGCGCGACCTGGCCCGCGAGCAGCGCCGGCTGAGGCTGCGGCCGGAAGCGCTGGAGCGCGAATTGGAACTCGACCTGCGGGGGGAGACCGACGCCGGCCGCAGCAGACTGCTGCACCGGCTGCGGTTGCTCGGAGTCGGCTGGGGCGAGCCGGCCCGGTCGCGGGGGAGCACCGGCACGTTCCGCGAGACCTGGCGGCTGCGCTGGGAACCGGAACTGTCGGTGCGGGTCGCCGAGGCGGGCGTATGGGGCACGACGGTGCTCGCGGCGGCCACGGCGCGGGCCGAGGCTGACGCGACGGCCGCCCGGGCCCTCGCCGACGTCACCGCGCTCGCCGAGCTCTGCCTGCTCGCCGGGCTGCCGGACGCGCTGCCCGTGGTGATGCGGGTGCTCGCCGACCGGGCCGCCCTGGACACGGACGTCGGCCACCTGGCCCAGGCGCTGCCCGCCCTGGTCCGCTCCCTGCGCTACGGCGATGTGCGCGGCACCGACACCGGTGCCCTGGCCGGTGTCGCGGCGGGCCTGGCCGAGCGGATCTTCGTCGGCCTCCCGCCCGCCTGCGCCGCCTTGGACGCGGACGCGGCGGAGGAGATGCGCGGCCATGTCGACGCCGTGCACGGTGCGGTGGGCCTCCTGGCCGAGACGCCGACCGGTGCGCCGGGCACCGGACACGCCGACCTGCGCGCCCGCTGGCGCTCCGTGCTGCGCACGCTGGCCCTGCGGGACACCGTGCCCGGGGTGGTCAGGGGCCGGGCCGTACGGCTGCTGCTGGACGACGGCGCACTGGAGTCGGAGGAGGCGGCCCGGCTGATGGGCCTGGTGCTGTCGCCCGGGACACCGCCCGTCGACGCGGCCGCGTGGATCGAGGGCTTCGTCGGCGGCGGGGGCGGCATGCTGCTGGTCCACGACGACCGGCTGCTCACGCTGGTCGACGCCTGGCTGACGGGGGTGCCGGCCGAGGCGTTCACGGACGTGCTCCCCCTGCTGCGGCGCACGTTCTCGGCGTACGAGCCCGCCGTGCGCAGAACCCTCGGCGAACTGGTGCGGCGCGGCCCGGACGGGCCCGCCGTCCCGGCCACCCGGGCGGGCGGCACCCCGGGCTTCGCCGCCGAACCGGACAGCGGGCGGGCGGACGCCGTACTGCCGGTCCTGCGGCTGCTCCTCGGCCCGGACCCGGAACACGAGGGGACGCGGGGGATGACCGAAGCCGGAAGTCTTGTGGAGGTGGGCGGATGACGACCGGAGCGACGATGCCGGACACCGGGGCGGGCGCGGCCGACGTTGACGCGGCGCGGGAGCGGCTGCGCCGCTGGCGGCTGGTGCTCGGCGGCGACCAGTCCGACGGCACCGGATGCGCGCTGTCGGCCCGTGACGCGGCGATGGACGGCACACTCGCCGCGCTCTACGGCAAGGGCGACAAGCCGCAGCCGAGCCGGGACCGCGCGGCGGGCCTGGGCGCCTCGGCGCCGTCCGTGGCGCGCTGGCTGGGAGACATCCGCACCTACTTCCCCTCCTCCGTCGTCCAGGTCATGCAGCGCGACGCCATCGACCGGCTCGGCCTCGCCTCGCTGCTGCTGGAGCCGGAGATGCTGGAGGCGGTGGAGGCCGACGTGCACCTGGTGGGCACGCTGCTCTCGCTGAACAAGGCGATGCCGGAGACGACGAAGGAGACGGCGCGGGCGGTGGTGCGCAAGGTGGTCGAGGACCTGGAGAAGCGGCTGGCCGGCCGCACCCGGGCCACCCTCACCGGCGCCCTGGACCGCAGCGCGCGCATCAGCCGGCCCCGCCACCACGACATCGACTGGAACCGCACCGTCGCGGCCAACCTGAAGCACTACCTGCCCGAGTACCGCACCATCGTGCCGGAACGGCTCATCGGGTACGGGCGGGCCGCCCGGTCGGTGAAGAAGGAGGTCGTCCTCTGCATCGACCAGTCCGGGTCGATGGCGGCGTCCGTGGTCTACGCGTCCGTGTTCGGTGCGGTGCTCGCCTCCATGCGGTCGATCAGCACCCGGCTGGTCGTGTTCGACACGGCCGTGGTGGACCTCACCGACCAGCTCGACGACCCGGTCGACGTCCTCTTCGGCACCCAGCTCGGCGGCGGTACGGACATCAACCGGGCCCTCGCCTACTGCCAGTCGCAGATCACCCGTCCCGCCGAGACGGTGGTCGTGCTGATCAGCGACCTGTACGAGGGGGGCATACGCGACGAGATGCTGAAGCGGGTCGCGGCGATGAAGGCGTCCGGAGTGCAGTTCGTCGCCCTGCTCGCGCTGTCGGACGAGGGCGCGCCCGCCTACGACCGTGAGCACGCGGCGGCGCTCGGGGCGCTCGGCGCGCCGGCGTTCGCCTGCACTCCCGACCTGTTCCCGGAGGTGATGGCGGCGGCGATCGAGAAGCGTCCCCTGCCGATACCGGACACCGCGTGACGCCGGGCGGGAAAAGGGACATGACTACCCATCGGTAACACAGGGCTTGCGCTACCTCGGGCGCAGCGTGCGAGGATCGACGCCGCCTCGCCGTGCCGATCTGAGGAAGCCCTCGCCTCTTGACCCTGCCAGCCGCTCCGTTCGGTACCGCTGTGCGCGTGCTGCGTACGGCGGCGGGTCGTCGCGCGCTGCAACTGGTCCTGTTCGTCGGCGGGTTGTTCGTGCTCGGCTTCCTCTGCGGGGAGCAGGCCCACGCGGCCGAGGGGGCGCCGGTGCTGCCGGTGACTGCCCTCCGGCCGGTGGTGCACGTGCCGCTGGACGCGGGAAGCGGTGCGGTCACCGGGCGGGTCACCATCCCCGTGCGGGACGTGGTGCGGACGGCCTCCCGGGCCCTGGAGGAGACGCGGGCCGGGGTGCCGGCCCTGCGGGCCCTGCCCACCGACCCCACGGTGCCCCTGCCGACCACACCTCTGCCGACGCTCCCGCCCCTCCGGCCGCTGCCGACCCTGCCGACCATGCCGACGACACGGCTGCCGACGTTGCCGCAGCTGCCGCCACCGCCGGCCACGCCCGTGCCGGCTCCCCGTCCGCCGACCGCGCCGCTGCCGAGGCTTCCCGAGGGCTCCGGGCCTCCGGCGCAGCCGCTGCCGACGCCGGCCGGTCCCGAATCCCGGCCGCACCGGAACGGCGGCACGGCCCAGGCGGGCGGCCCGGACCACCGGGTGCGCACCGCGGCCCGTACCGCCCTGGGCGCGCGTCCGTCGGCCACCGCCTACGGGCCCCCCGTGGCGCGCGTCACCGCCCGCGCCGCCGAGGCGCCCGCACGCGCAGCCGCCCACCGTGCCGTCACCCCCGCCGCGCCGCCCGCCGGGGCACCGGTGCCGCCCCGCCCCACCGGCGACCCGGACGGCGTCCTGGGCAAACAGGCGGCCGACGCCCCCGCACCCCGTCACAGCGGTGACCGCTGCGCCGTCGCGCCCGGCGGCCGGGCGCCCCTGCGGCTCCTGCCCGCCGGCACGCTCGCCCGCACCGAGGTGCCACGGACCCGGGAACGGCACCGGGACATCCCGGTCTTCCCCGGTTAGCTCACCGGCCCGGGGCCGGGCCGGCCTCCTGCCCCCGCGGCTGTCGTGCGGGCGGTGGTGCGGCCGGGCGTCCCACCCGACGGAGCCGGGCGGATCGCCGGTCGTGGGGTTCCGCCGCTCCATGGCCATGCGCACCACACGGCTCACCCGCACGGCGTGCGGTGCGTGCGGCAGGGCATCAGCTACCTGGGCTGACGCCCCCATGAACTCCGCGGGGCCGTCGGCACCCGGACGGCCGAACGCCGTCGGACCGTCCGGCCGGCCCCCCGCGAGAAGGGGCGGGTGGTCCCCATTGGGGTGGGGACCGACCGCTCAGGGCCCCTCCGGGGCCCGTCCAGGGGCCTCACCGGGTCAACCCCAGCCCGGTGAGGCCTCGCACTTCCCCGCGATGTCGGCACGGCGTGTCAGGAAACTAGGCATCATGTGACAGGTATCACCGCTCAGGTGTGACCCTCGATTTAGGGCGCCCCCGCAAGCGGCGATAACCTGCGAGACGGACATGCCGCGCGCTCGGACACCGTGTGCGCTCCCCTAGTGACAAGCGGACGTCACGTTGCCCTTCGCGGCACGCCCACGCATCCAACGAACCGCGAGATCACTGATAGGGACGGAAGCGCGTGGACCTGTTCGAGTACCAGGCGAGGGACCTCTTCGCCAAGCACGATGTACCGGTGCTGGCCGGTGAAGTCATCGACACGCCTGAGGCGGCGCGCGCGATCACCGAGCGGCTCGGCGGCAAGTCCGTCGTCAAGGCGCAGGTGAAGGTCGGTGGCCGCGGCAAGGCCGGTGGCGTCAAGCTGGCCGCCTCCGCGGACGAGGCCGTCGCCCGTGCGACGGACATCCTCGGCATGGACATCAAGGGCCACACGGTCCACAAGGTCATGATTGCCGAGACCGCCCCGGAGATCGTCGAGGAGTACTACGTCTCCTACCTCCTCGACCGTGCCAACCGCACGTTCCTCTCCATCGCCTCCGTCGAGGGCGGCATGGAGATCGAGGAGGTGGCGGCCACCCGTCCGGAGGCCGTCGCCAAGACCCCGATCGACCCGATCGACGGTGTGGACGAGGCCAAGGCCCGCGAGATCGTCGAGGCCGCCAAGTTCCCGGCCGAGGTCGCGGACAAGGTCGTGAACGTCCTCGTCAAGCTGTGGGACACCTTCATCAAGTCGGACGCCCTCCTCGTCGAGGTCAACCCGCTCGCGAAGGTCGCCTCCGGTGAGGTCCTCGCCCTCGACGGCAAGGTGTCGCTCGACGAGAACGCCGAGTTCCGCCACCCCGAGTACGCGGAGCTCCACGACAAGGACGCCGCCAACCCGCTCGAGGCGGCCGCCAAGGAGAAGAACCTCAACTACGTCAAGCTCGACGGTGAGGTCGGCATCATCGGCAACGGCGCCGGTCTCGTCATGAGCACCCTGGACGTCGTCGCCTACGCCGGTGAGAACCACGGCGGCGTCAAGCCCGCCAACTTCCTTGACATCGGCGGTGGCGCTTCCGCCCAGGTCATGGCGAACGGCCTGGAGATCATCCTGGGCGACCCGGACGTCAAGTCCGTCTTCGTGAACGTCTTCGGTGGCATCACCGCCTGTGACGAGGTCGCCAACGGCATCGTCCAGGCGCTGAAGCTCCTGGAGGACCGCGGCGAGAACGTCTCCAAGCCGCTCGTCGTCCGCCTCGACGGCAACAACGCCGAGCTGGGCCGGCAGATCCTCACCGACGCCAACCACCCGCTGGTGCAGCGCGTCGACACCATGGACGGCGCGGCCGACAAGGCCGCCGAGCTGGCCCACGCCGCCAAGTAAGCACTCAGGACGAGGACACAACACACCATGGCTATCTGGCTCAACAAGGACAGCAAGGTCATCGTCCAGGGCATGACCGGCGCCACCGGCATGAAGCACACCAAGCTCATGCTCGGTGACGGCACCCAGGTCGTGGGCGGCGTGAACCCGCGCAAGGCGGGTCAGACCGTGGACTTCGACGGCACCGAGGTACCCGTCTTCGGTACCGTCAAGGAGGCCATCGAGAAGACCGGCGCCAACGTCTCCGTCATCTTCGTGCCGGAGAAGTTCACCAAGGACGCGGTCGTCGAGGCCATCGACGCCGAGATCCCGCTGGCCGTCGTGATCACCGAGGGCATCGCCGTGCACGACACGGCCGCCTTCTGGGCGTACGCCGGCAAGAAGGGCAACAAGACCCGCATCATCGGCCCGAACTGCCCCGGCATCATCACCCCGGGCCAGTCGAACGTCGGCATCATCCCGGGCGACATCACGAAGCCGGGCCGCATCGGCCTGGTCTCGAAGTCCGGCACGCTGACGTACCAGATGATGTACGAGCTGCGTGACATCGGCTTCTCGACCGCCGTCGGCATCGGTGGCGACCCGATCATCGGCACCACGCACATCGACGCCCTGGCCGCGTTCCAGGACGACCCGGAGACCGAGCTCATCGTGATGATCGGTGAGATCGGTGGCGACGCCGAGGAGCGCGCGGCCGCGTTCATCAAGGAGAACGTGACCAAGCCGGTCGTCGGCTACGTCGCGGGCTTCACCGCGCCCGAGGGCAAGACGATGGGCCACGCCGGTGCCATCGTCTCCGGTTCGTCCGGCACCGCCCAGGCCAAGAAGGAGGCCCTCGAGGCCGCCGGTGTCAAGGTCGGCAAGACCCCGACCGAGACCGCGAAGCTGGCCCGGGAGATCCTGAGCGCCTGAGTTCGCCGAACGCCGGCAGGCCCGCCCCGTTGACGGGGCGGGCCTGCCGGCGTTCTCGTGCCCGCGGGCGGTCGTGGGCGCCGCGGGCCGGGTCAGTGGGCGGCCGGGGCGAGGCGGTCCGGGCCGTTGTCCTGCGCGCGCAGGAGCTTCGCGCGGAGCGCCAGCCGCTCGGGGGAAAGCGGGCCCATGGCCGGGGGAGGCGGCACGCCCTGCACGGCCTGGGCCGGGGCGATGGGCGGTTCGTAGTGGGTGGGCGCCGAGCGCAGGGTCAGCGCCGTCGCGCCGATGATGGTGACCGTGAAGGCGATCGCCGCCCGGGTCCAGAACACGTTCCGGCGCTCGCCGCAGGTGCGCACGGTGGTGGGCCCGGTCGCGAGCAGCCGCTCCGAGGAGGCCAGTTCGGCCAGGCGCCGGTGCAGCACGCCAGGGTCGGCCAGGGCCGGGATCTGCTCGGCGACCACCTCACGGGCCCGGGTCAGCCGGCCGGCGGCGGCCGGGGTGCTCGCCTCCGTCTCCGCCGCCGTCTCCGGCAGGTCGAGGCCGACGCCGTCGTACAGGACGAGCGTGCGCCGGTAGGAGGGCGGGAGCCGCAGCAGGGCGGTCAGCAGGGCACGGTCGGCCGGGTCGGCGGGCGG
>NZ_JAJSZC010000054.1:262-42168 GCF_036815105.1 Streptomyces sp. IBSBF 3136 | reverse complement strand
GCCAGGTGGGCGGTGCCGGGCGCGGTGGCGTAGGCGCCGTGGTCGGTACGGGAGCCGGGGCCCACGAGGTAGCCGCCGGCGCCCCGGATGTCGATGCCGGGGGCCAGCCGCCCGGCCGAGTTGGGGACGGCGACGTCCGGGGGGCCGGTCAGCCACAGGTGGCGGCCGCCGCTGGGGGTGAGGACCACGACCGTCTCGGGGATCGTGAACAGGTGGCGCAGGGCCAGCTCGCGCAAGGCGGTCGAGGAGTCGGTGCCGGTCTTGGTGTCGAGGTCCACGCCGATCAGGTGGTATGGCGGCAGGCCGCAGGCGATGCCGTAGCCGGTGGCCCAGGGCGCGGCGGCGAACAGGGCGCGGATGCGGGCCGGGTCGGTCGAGGCGTCGTACACGCCGTGGCCGTAGCGGCCGCACTGGCCGTGGCAGGGCGTGGGGCCGGGGGCGTCGCGGTGCGGGGAGCGCAGGGCCGGGAGCTTCGTCCGGGACAGGGGGATGACGGCCAGTCCGCGTTCGGCGGCTGACAGGGCGTGTGCGAGGGCCAGCGTCGTGGCCTGCCGGTCGGTGGTGGCCATGGGTCCATGTTCGTACTCATGTTCGAAAAAGGGAAGCGGGAGTCCCATGCGGCGCGCCGGACCAGGGGAAATGGCCGGAAGGGACGGCGGAACGATTCGCCTCTTGTGGTGCTTGGGTGGCCGAAGGTCTGCTCTGTTGCTTGTTGTGGCGAGAGGAGATCAAAAGTGGCGATAGGGGTTTATCGACTTGTCCTCACGCTTGCGTGGGAATCACGGCTTCCGGGATGGTTCGCCGGGGATTCGGTGGGCAACTCTGGTCTCGCGACGTCGTTCACGAAAGCCTGAGGCGGTCGGCCAACCGCCCTGCTGATAGCCGTAGTTCACGTGCTGTCGGTCCCCGGACCGATGAGCGCCCTGTTCTGGAGGAACAACATGGCAGGTATCCGTACCGCCCGCGTCATCGCCGCCGTCTCCGCGCTCCCGCTCGCCGCCGCTCTCTTCGCCGGTGTCGCCGCGGCGGACAACGGCGCCCTCGCGGGCGACGGATCGAACGCCGGAGTGGCCAGCGTCGTCGGCAGCGGCGTCGGACACGACAACAACGGAAACTCGTCCACCACACAACAGAACGCGGTCGGCTCGGGGGCGACGAACCAGAGCAATACCGCGCAGGTCAACGGGTCCGCCTGGACGGCCCTCCAGCAGGGCAACGGGAACGTGGCCGTCCACTTCACGCCGCTGTGGTGGTGAGTCCAGGCTGAGGTCCCTCGTGGGGAGGGCCCTCAGGGGTGTGCTTCGGGGTCGCAAGGCGTCTGCGCGGCGGTGCTTCGGTGCCGCCGCGCAGGCGTTTCCCGGTGCCGCCCGGCCTTGACAGGGCTGCGTATCTGACGGACAGTCAGAAATCGTCGCGGCGAAGCGGCTCGGGACGACGAGGGGGCCTGGGTGAGCGGTGAGGCGGACCCGCTGGGGGCGCGGCTCAGGACGTACGAGGGGCGCGCGGCCGCCGTCGGGGGCGTCGGCAAGGACCCGGTGAACACCCCCATGATCCGGCACTGGTGCGAGGCGATGGGCGACACCGGCGCGGCGTACCGCGGACCGGACGCCACGGCCCCGCCCACCATGCTCCAGGTGTGGACGATGGGCGGCCTGTCCGGGCACGACGGCCGCACCGGCGCGTACGACGAACTCCTCGCCCTGCTCGACGAGTCGGGCTGCACCTCGGTGGTGGCCACCGACTGCGAGCAGGAGTACCTGCGGCCCCTGCGCCCGGGCGACCAGGTCACCTTCGACGCGGTGATCGAGTCGGTCTCCGGCCGCAAGTCCACGAAGCTCGGCACCGGGTACTTCGTCACGACCCGCATGGACGTCAGGGTCGGCGCCGACCTCGTGGGCACGCACCGCTTCCGCATCCTCAAGTACGCCCCCGCCGCCCGCGAGACCCGGGCCGGGCGTCCCCGGCCGGTCGTCAACCGGGACAACGCCGGCTTCTGGGAGGGCGTGGCCGCGCACCGGCTCCTCGTCCAGCGCTGCACCGGCTGCGGCACCTTGCGCCACCCGTGGCTGCCGGGCTGCAACGCCTGCGGGTGCCTGGACTGGGACACGGTCGAGGCGAGCGGCGAGGGCACGGTCTACTCGTACGTGGTGATGCACCACCCGCCCTCCACGGCCTTCGCCGAACCCGGTCACGGCACCGAACCCGGTCACGGCACCGGCACCGGCACCGGGGGCCCCTACGCCGTCGGCCTGATCGAACTCGCCGAAGGAGTGCGGATGGTGAGCAACGTGGTGGGGGTGCCGCCCGACAAGGTGCGCATCGGCCTGCCGGTCCGGGTGGAGTTCCGCACGTACGACGCCCCGGGGGGCTCGGCGTCCTCGGGGGCCCGGGGCACCCCGGACCCCGGTGGCGCCGGGGAGGGCGCGCTGGTCCTGCCGGTCTTCCGGGTGGTCGGGGGTGAGGGCTGACATGGCCCGGGAGCCGAGGCCACCGGCGCCGGGCGCCGCGCTGCCGCCGCTGGAGATCCCGATCACCCGCACCCTGATCGTGGCAGGGGCCATCGCCTCCCGTGACTACCAGGACGTGCACCACGATCCGGAGCTGGCCCGGCGGAAGGGGGCGCCCGACGTCTTCATGAACATCCTGACGACCAACGGGCTGGTCGGCCGGTACATCACGGACCACTTCGGCCCGGCCGCGGTGCTCCGCGCGGTCGCCATCAGGCTGGGGACGCCCAACTACCCAGGGGACACCATGGTGCTGACGGGCCGGGTCGAACAGGTCGACGGGGACACGGCCACGGTACGGGTGACGGGCGACAACGCCCTGGGCCGGCACGTGACCGGCACGGTGACCGTCACCCTGCCCGCCGCCCTCCCCGGCCGGGGGACCGCGTCATGAGCGCCCGCGCACGGGACTTCCTCGGCGGCCGTGCCGCGATCGCCGGCATCGGGGCCACCGAGTTCTCCAAGGACTCCGGGCGCAGCGAGCTGCGGCTGGCGGTGGAGGCGGTGCGGGCCGCCCTGGACGACGCGGGGCTCGCCCCGGCGGACGTGGACGGACTGGTGACGTTCACGATGGACACCAGCCCGGAGATCACGGTGGCCCAGGCCTGCGGGATGGGGGAGCTGTCCTTCTTCTCCCGCGTCCACTACGGAGGCGGGGCGGCCTGCGCGACCGTCCAGCAGGCGGCGCTCGCGGTCGCGGCGGGCGTGGCGGAGGTGGTGGTCTGCTACCGGGCCTTCAATGAGCGGTCGGGCCGCAGGTTCGGCGCGGGCGTGCGGCACCGGGAGCCGACCGCGGAGGGGGTGGCACTCGGCTGGGCGCTGCCCTTCGGGCTGCTCACCCCGGCCTCCTGGGTGGCGATGGCGGCCCAGCGCTACCTGCACGCCCACGGCCTGACCCCGGAGGCGTTCGGCCACGTGGCCGTGGTGGACCGCAAGTACGCGGCGACGAACCCGGCGGCCTGGTTCCACGGCCGCCCCATCACCCTCGCCGACCACGCCGCCTCCCGCTGGATCGCGGAGCCGCTCAGGCTGCTGGACTGCTGCCAGGAGACCGACGGCGGCCAGGCCCTGGTGGTGACGTCGCTCGAACGGGCCCGGGAGCTGCCCCGGCCGCCCGCCGTGATCGCCGCGGCCGCCCAGGGCGCGGGCCGGGCGCAGGAGCAGATGACCAGCTTCTACCGGGACGACCTGACCGGCCTGCCGGAGATGGGGGTGGTGGCCCGGCAGCTGTGGCGGACGTCGGGGTACGGCCCGGGCGACATCGACGTGGGCATCCTCTACGACCACTTCACCCCGTTCGTGCTGATGCAGCTGGAGGAGTTCGGCTTCTGCGGCAGGGGGGAGGCGCCGGGGTTCGTGGCGGCGGAGCGGCTGCCGCTGAACACCCACGGGGGCCAGCTCGGGGAGGCGTACCTGCACGGGATGAACGGTGTGGCGGAGGCGGTCCGTCAGGTGCGGGGCACGTCCGTCAACCAGGTGCTGGGGGCGTCCCGGGTGCTGGTGACGGCAGGCACCGGGGTGCCCACCTCGGGGCTGGTGCTGACGGCCGACGGGTGACGACTCAGGGGTGAACCCGTAGAGAGGTACACCCGCAGTCCACCTTCAGGAGGTGCAGGAAGCCCCACCCCTACAACCTGAGGGGGACGAGGCTTCGGGACCTGGGGCCGATCCCCGGCGCACGGTCCGCTCCTAGCGTGGAGCCATGACCACACCCGTCTGCACCAGCGCCTCGGCCGTCGCCGATCCAGCGGGACAGACCCGCCGGCTCCGCGCGGCCGGGGGGACCCCCACGTACCCCTCGTTCTCGTCGTACGTGCGGGCCCGCCAGCCGGTGCTGCTGCGCACCGCCCGCTCGCTGACCGCCAACCCCAGCGACGCCGAGGACCTGCTGCAGACCGCGCTGGCCAAGACGTACGTGGCCTGGGAGCGGATCGAGGACCACCGGGCGCTCGACGGCTATGTGCGCCGGGCGCTGCTGAACACCCGGACCTCGCAGTGGCGCAAGCGCCGGGTGGACGAGTACGTCTGCGACGAGCTGCCCGAGCCGGACCCGGCGCCCGGCGCGGACGACCCGGCCGAACGGCAGGCGCTGCACGACGCCATGTGGCGGGCGATCACGAAGCTGCCCGCGCGGCAGCGGGCCATGGTCGTCCTCAGGTATTACGAGGACCTCAGCGAGGCGCAGACGGCCGAGGTGCTCGGGGTCTCGGTGGGCACGGTGAAGTCTGCGGTCTCGCGGGCCCTGGGCAAACTGCGCGAGGACCCCGAGCTGGTCCTCGTCCGCTAGCGCCGCATTTCGTCCCCTCCCGCGGCCTCCCGGGGCCTCGCGAGGCCCCGAGTTTGCCGCCCCCTAGTGACATACCGCGCGGTATGTGCGCAGAATCAGCGCAACCTCTACCACCGCGTAGGCAATGTCGCCCGGGAGGACGCCGTGCTGAGCACCATGCAGGACGTACCGCTGCTGATCTCGAGGATCCTGACCCACGGGCAGGCGGTCCACGGCTCGTCGCGGGTGACCACCTGGACCGGCGAGGCCGAGCCGCACCGGCGCACCTTCGCCGAGATCGGCGCCCGCACCGCCCGGCTGGCACACGCCCTGCGGGACGAACTGGGCGTCCGGGACGACGAGCGGGTCGCCACGCTCATGTGGAACAACGCCGAGCACGTCGAGGCGTACTTCGCGATCCCCTCCATGGGCGCGGTGCTGCACACCCTCAACCTGCGGCTGCCCGCCGAGCAGCTGGTGTGGATCGTCAACCACGCCGCCGACCGCGTGGTCATCGTCAACGGCTCGCTGATCCCGCTGATCGCGCCGCTGCTGCCCAAGCTGCCCACGCTGGAGCACGTCGTCGTCTCCGGCCCCGGCGACCGCACCCCGCTGCACGGCGGCACCGCCCGCGTGCACGAGTACGAGGAGCTGATCGCCGGCCGGCCCGACACCTACGACTGGCCCGAGCTGGACGAACGCCAGGCCGCCGCGATGTGCTACACCTCCGGCACCACCGGCGACCCCAAGGGCGTGGTGTACAGCCACCGTTCGATCTACCTGCACTCCATGCAGGTCAACATGACGCAGTCGATGGGCCTCACCGACCAGGACACCTCGCTGGTCGTGGTGCCGCAGTTCCACGTCAACGCCTGGGGCCTGCCGCACGCCACCTTCATGACCGGCGTCAACATGCTGATGCCGGACCGGTTCCTGCAGCCCGCCCCGCTCGCCGAGATGATCGAGCGGGAGCGGCCGACGCACGCGGCCGCCGTCCCCACCATCTGGCAGGGCCTGCTCGCCGAACTGACGGCCGAGCCCCGGGACGTCTCCACCCTGACCCAGGTCACCATCGGCGGATCGGCCTGCCCGCCCTCCCTGATGGCCGCCTTCGACCGGCTCGGCATGCGGGTCTGCCACGCCTGGGGCATGACGGAGACCTCCCCGCTCGGCACGGTGGCCCGCCCGCCGGCCCACGCGGTCGGCACCGAAGAGGAGTTCGCCTACCGCCTCACCCAGGGCCGCTTCCCGGCCGGCGTCGAGGCCCGGCTCACCGGACCCGGCGGCGAACGCCTGCCCTGGGACGGCGAGTCGGCGGGCGAGCTGGAGGTGCGCGGCCCCTGGATCGCGGGCGCCTATTACAACGGCCCCGACGCCGAACCCCTGCGCCCCGACGACAAGTTCAGCGAGGACGGCTGGCTGAAGACCGGGGACGTCGGCACCATCTCCCCGGACGGCTTCCTCACCCTCACCGACCGCGCCAAGGACGTCATCAAGTCCGGCGGCGAGTGGATCTCCTCGGTCGAGCTGGAGAACGCGCTGATGTCCCACCCGGACGTCGCCGAGGCCGCCGTGGTCGCCGTGCCCGACGACAAGTGGGGCGAGCGCCCGCTGGCCACGGTCGTCCTCAGGGAGGGCGCCACCGCCGACTTCGAGTCCCTGCGCGCCTTCCTGTCCGAGGAGGCCGCCATCGCGCGGTGGCAGCTCCCCGAGCGCTGGACGATCGTCGAGGCGGTGCCGAAGACGAGCGTCGGCAAGTTCGACAAGAAGGTGCTGCGCCGGCGGTACGCGGAGGGCACGCTGGACGTCACCCGGCTCTGACCGGCACCCGGCAGGGGAGCGCGGCCGCCGTCACCGACGGGCCGCCGTGCTCCCCCAGCCCAGCACCAGCCAGATCCCCGCCACCGCGCTGACCCCGCCCCAGCCCCAGTGGGCGTAGGCGAGACCGGCCAGGACGGAGGCGAGGGCACCGCCGGTGAAGCCGGCGACCACGTAGGCGGTGTTGGCGGTGGCCGGCGCGGAGGTGGTCGTCAGGGCCAGCGTCTGATTGGCCACGTGGGAGGCGACCAGGGCGGCGTGCAGGGCGACGGCGGCCACGAACAGCGCGACGAGGATCTGACCGCCGAGCCAGAACAGCGGCACGGAGACGGCGGCCAGCAGATAGGCGTACCGCACGACCTGGGCGGCGCCGAAGCGGTCGACGAGGCCGCCCGCGAGCGGGGCCACCGCGGTGGCCGTGAGGCCGAAGAGGCCGAACAGGCCGGCGGTCGCGGTCGACAGGCCGTAGGCCGGGCCGGTCAGCAGCAGGGCGAGCGAGGTCCACAGAGCGCTCCAGGCGCCGAACATCCCGGCCTGCCGCACGCACGCCCGCCACAGGTCCGGGGAACGGCGGACGAGTCCGGGCAGTTCGGCGATGCCCGAGAACAGCGCCCCTGTCCGGTGGCGCCGCTCCCGCGGCAGGGCCAGGGCGGTGGCCAGGCCCAGGACGAGGGTCAGCACGCCGGATCCGGCGAACACCCAGCGCCAGCCGAAGGCCTGCCCGGCCAGACCGCCGGCCACCCGGGCCGCGACGATCCCGGTGAACAGACCGGCGATGACGGCCGCGACATGGCGCGCCCGGCGGTGGGCCGGGGCGCGTGCGGCGACCAGCGGGACCAGCAGTTGCGGGATCACGGTGGCCGCGGCGGCCACGAAGACGGCGGCCGCGAGTGCGGCGGCGCCGGGCGCGGCCGCACCGAGCCACAGCGCGGCCGCGGTGGCCAGCGAGAGCAGGGCGACCAGCGGGCGCCGGTCGACCCGGTCGCCGAGCGGGGCGAAGAAGAGGAGTCCGGCCGCGTAGCCGAACTGGGCGACCGAGGCGATCCAGGTGACGGCGGAGGGGGCGGTGCCGAAGTCGTGGGCGATGAGCGGCAGCAGCGGCGCCGCGAGGTAGATGTTGGCGGCCGTGACGGCGGTGCAGACGGCGATCAGCAGGAGGAAGAGCCGGCCGGAGGCGGCCCGTTCGGGGACGGGGACCCGGGTGCGCGGTCCCTGGTGGGTGGTGGTCGCTGACGGCATGAGCGGCGGCACTCCTTGGAGTCGACTCTCGTAACCAACTGGTTGGTTGCCTCAACAGACTGCACCGCTCGCCAATTCCATGTCAACCAAACAGTTGGTTACTTGGGCGGTACGCTGACCGCATGGGAGCAGTCAGGGACCCCGAGGCCACCCGGGCCCGCATCTTCGAGGCGGCGGTCGCCGAGTTCGCCCGGCACGGCATCGCGGGCGCCCGCATCGACCGCATCGCGGCCGCTGCCAAGGCCAACAAGCAGCTGATCTACGCCTACTTCGGCAACAAGGCGGAGCTGTTCACCCAGGTCCTGGGCCGGTGCATGGTCGATCTGGCCGCGGCCGTGCCCGTCGACCCCGACGACATCGGGGGCTGGGTCGACCGGCTCCTCGACTACCACGCGGCCCACCCCGAACTGCTGCGCCTGCTCTTCTGGGAAGGCATCGAGTACGGCAGCGCCGAACTGCCCGACGAGACCGAGCGCCAGGACCACTACGCCCGCAAGGTCGCCGCGATCGAGGACGGCCAGGCCCGCGGGGTCATCACCGACGCCATCCCCCCGGGCGACCTGCTCTTCCTCCTGGTCGCCCTCGCCAACTGGACCGCCGTCGTCCCGCAGATGCGGCGCGTCCTCACCGGCGGCGAGGACTCCGACCGCGCGCGGCTGCGCGCCTCGATCAAGGAGGCGGCCCGCCGGTTGGTCGCCCCCGGGGGCACGTCCTAGTTGGTGCCGATGCCGGCCAGCAGGTCCACGATCCGCGCCTGCACCTCGGGGCTGGTGGACCGCTCCGCGAGGAACAGCACCGTCTCGCCCGAGGCCAGCCGCGGCAGGTCGGCCTGGTCGACGGCGGCGGTGTAGACGACCAGCGGGGTGCGGTTGAGCTGCCCGTTCGCCCGCAGCCAGTCGATGATCCCGCTGAACCCGGCCTGCCGGCGGTGCACCTGCATCAGGTCCATCACCACGAGATTGGGCCGGAACTGCCCCGCCAGCGTCACCGCGTCGTTGTCGCTCGCGGCCCGCGCCACCTGCATCCCGCGCCGCTCCAGGGTCGCGGTCAGCGCCAGCGCGATCTCCGCGTGCTCCTCGATCAGCAGGACCCGCGGCGGGTGCTGCTCGCTGTCCCGCGGCGCCAGCGCCTTCAGCAGCACGGCGGGGTCGGCGCCGTACGCCGCCTCGCGCGTCGCCTGCCCGAGCCCGGCCGTGACCAGCACCGGCACCTCGGCCGCGACCGCCGCCTGGCGCAGCGACTGCAGCGCGGTACGGGTGATCGGACCGGTCAGCGGGTCGACGAACAGCGCGGCGGGGAAGGCCGCGATCTGGGCGTCGACCTCCTCGCGCGAGTGCACGATCACCGGCCGGTAGCCACGGTCGCTCAGCGCCTGCTGGGTCGTCACGTCCGGCGCGGGCCACACCAGCAGCCGGCGCGGGTTGTCCAGCGGCTCCGGCGGCAGCTCGTCGTCCAGCGGCTGCGGGCGCGGGGTGTCCGCGACCTCGACCGCCCCGCCGGGACCGTCCAGCGGCTCGGGACCCTCGGCCGCGTTCGCGTCGGGGGCGCCTATGGCGTACGACCGTCCGGCGCCCTCGGTGGCCGGGGCGAGCCGGGACTGACCGGCCAGCGAGGGCTGCGCGGGCGGCTGTTCGGCCGACGGGTGCGGGCGGCCCGGCTGCTCCGGCTGCTGCTCCGGCTGCGCGGCCGGGTCGGGGCGCGTGCCCAGCTTGCGCCTGCGGCCGGAGCCGCCCGGCGCGTGCGGGGGCGGGGTCGCCGTCGGCAGCTGCACCTGTGCCGCCTGCCGGGCGAACGGCACGCCCTGGCCGAGTGTGCGCACGCTGATGGCCCGGCCCTGGGTGGAGTTGGGGTCGACCGCGGGTCCCGGCGCCTCGGCGGGCAACGGCTGGGCCGCCCGCTGCGCGCCGGTGTGCTCCGCGGGGAGCGGGGCGCCGGGCGCGGGGGTGGCGGAGCCGGGCTGCGCGGCCTGCGGCGCGGGGCCCGCCTGGGGCACCGGTACGCCCGCACCCGAGGTGCCGTCGCCGCCGGGCCACTGCTGGGGCACCGGGGCGGCGGCCGGCGCGGCCTGTGCCGGGAGCGGCTGACCTGTCCGGGGCGCGGCCGGGTCACCGGCCGGCGGAGCCAGCGGGGCGGGCACGGCGGGCGCCTGCTGCCCCTGGGGCACGGCGGCCTGCGCGGGCACGGCCTGCGCGGGCACCGGTCCGCCGGTAGCGGGCTGCGCCGGAACCGGCTGTCCCGGTGCGACCGGCACGCCCTGACCGGCGGTGCCCTGGGCGGGCACGGTCACGTCCGGTACGGCGGTGCCGGGCGCGGCGGCCTGGGGCGCACCGGTGGGAGGCACCGATGCCTGGGGCACGGCGGTGTGCGGCGCGGCGACCGGCTGACCGGGTGTCGGCTGACCGGGAGCCGGCTGCGCCACCGCGGGACCGCCGGGACCGGCCGGAGCCGCGCTGCCCTGGGCCGGGACACCCGCGCCCGGAACCGGCGGGACCTGCCCGGGCCGAACAGGGGCCGCCTGGACGGGAGCCGCCTGGGCCGGAACGGTTCCGGCGAGCTGGCCCGGCGCGCCGGGGACGGCGGGCGCCGCCTCCACGGCCTCCCCCGGGTGGGCCACGGCCCGCCTGCGGCGACCGGTCGGCGCACTCGTGGGATGCGGCTGCGGCGGGGTGTGGTCCTCGGCCTGGTCGAGCGGTACGGCGTCGTGCCCGCCGTCCTGCCCGGGCGCCCCGTCGGCCGGCACCCGCACCTGGCCGGGCACCTGAACGCCCGGGGTCACGGCCGTACCGGCGCCCGCCGCGGCGTCCGCCGGCTCCGGGGAGCGGTCGGCCTCGGCCGGGGGCAGGGCGAACACCGTACGGGAGCCCGCCTCCTGCGCGGCGGCCCGCTCGGCGGCGGCGGCCAGCGCGCGCCGGCGTCGTCCGGTCGGCTGTCCGTCCTCGCCCTGTACGGGCCCGTCCGGCAGCACCCCGGCCGCCGGCAGCGCGGGCGGCAGGGCGGCCTGCGGTTCGTCGGAGTCACGCCGGGCGCGGCGCCCGGTGGGGGCGGGCACGCCCTGCGGCGGCACGGCCGTGCCGCCGAGTCCGCTGCCCGCGGCGGCGGTTCCCGCGGCGTGCTCGGCCGCGGTCATCACGGCGCCCTCGGAGACACCCGGGTCCGCGTTGTTCTCGGCGGGCCGGCCGCGGCGCCGTCCGGTCCCGCCGGACCCGGTCTCCGGGCCCTCGACGATGGCCGGCGCCGCCTCGACGGCGGCCGCCGCGCGCCGCCGGCGCCGCCCGGTCGGCAGGTTCTCCCCGGCCTCGCCGTCGCCCGGGTCACCGGGAACGTCGCTGTCCAGGAATGCGTCCGTGGAGCCCCGCCGGGCCCGTCGCCGGCCGCCCACGCCCTGCTCGGCGGTCACCGGGCCGTCGGTCGGCCCGGGTGCCGCCTCCAGGGCGTTCCCGGGGGCGGGAGCCGGTGCGGCGACCGCCCCGGCCCCGCCGCCGAGCGGGACCTCCAGGACGTACGCGCTGCCGCTCATGCCGGGCACGTCGTGCGTCTGCAGCACACCGCCGTGCGCGCGCACGATCCCGCGCACCATCGGCTCGTGCACCGGGTCGCCCCCGGTGTACGGCCCGCGCACCTCGATGCGCGCGACCTCGCCGCGCTGCGCGGCCGCGACCACGACCGTGTTGTCCAGGTAACCGCCCGCGGAGACGGGCGTGTTGCCGGTGGCGTCGACGCCCGCCACGTCCGCGACGAGATGCGCGAGCGCGGTGGCGAGCCGCTGCGGGTCGACCTCGGCCTCGATGGGCGGCGCGTGCACGGCGAACTGCACGCGGCCGGGGCCGATCAGCTCGACGGCTCCCTCGACGCCCGCGGCGACGACGGCGTCCAGCATCACCTTCGTACGGGTGATGTCCTCCAGGCCCGCGTCGAGGCGCTGGTAGCCGAGGACGTTGTCGATGAGGGTGGTGATGCGTGAGTACCCGGCCGAGAGGTGGTGCAGCACCTGGTTGGCCTCGGGCCACAGCTGCCCGGCGTCGTCCGCGGCCAGCGCGGCCAGCTCGCGGCGCAGCTCGTCCAGCGGCCCGCGCAGGGACTGGCCGAGCAGCGTGAGGAGCTGCTCGTGCCGGCCGGCCAGGGCCTCGTAGCGGTCCTTCTCCCGCTCGCCGAGCGCGGCGTACCGCTCCTCGCCGGCCGCCAGCTCCTCCTCGTGCTTCTCGCGCAGTTCCTCGACCTCGGTGACGTGCTGCTGGCGCAGCGCGGTCAGGTCGGAGGCGTGCTCCTCGGCGAGCCGCTCCAGCTCCTCGGCGTGCGCCTTCTCCAGCGCGGCCTTCTCCTCGGCGAGGCTGTCGTAGGGGCGCCGGTCGGTGAAGGTCATGACCGCGCCGACGAGCTGGTCGCCGTCGCGCACGGGCGCGGTGGTCAGGTCGACCGACACCTTCCGGTCGCCCTTGGACCACAGCACCTGCCCGCGCACCCGGTGCTTGCGCCCGGAGCGCAGGGTGTCGGCGAGCGGCGACTCGTCGTACGGGAACGGGGAGCCGTCGGCGCGGGAGTGCAGCACGAGGGTGTGCAGCTCCTTGCCGCCCAGCTCACCGGCCCGGTAACCCAGTATCTGGGCGGCGGCCGGGTTGACCAGGACGATCCGCCCGTCGGTGTCGGTGCCCACGACGCCCTCGGACGCGGCCCGCAGGATCATCTCGGTCTGCCGCTGCGAACGGGCCAGCTCGGCCTCGGTGTCCACGGTCCCGGACAGGTCGCGCACGACGAGCATCAGCAGCTCGTCGCCGGTGTAGCCGTAACCGTCGTACGCCTGCTGGCCGTTCTCCAGGTTCGCGCTCGTGACCTCGACCGGGAACTCGGAGCCGTCCGTCCGGCGCGCGACCATCCGGGTCGGCTTGGTCCGGCCGCGCGGGTCCATGTGGTCGGGCCGTCGCATCGAGCCGGGGATCAACCGGGAGTCGAACTGGGGCAGCAGATCGAGCAGCCCGCGCCCCACGAGCGCGGTGCCCGGCGCCTCGAACGCCTCCAGGGCGATCGTGTTGGCGTTGACGACGGTTCCGTTGGCGTTGACCAGGACCAACGCGTCGGGCAGCGCGTCGAGTATGGCTGCGAGGCGAGCAGCGCCTCGGGATGGCCTGCTGCTCACGAGACGCTTCCTCCCTGTTACCGCACCTAGCCGACCGCTCGGGCCATCTTGCCAACCGGCCCGCGGCGTGTCACGCGAGGGAGTCTAAGGGCTTCGGTTGCGCTCGCGACGCCGGATGAGAGGGAGGTCGCACGAGGAAGTGACGGCGAACATGTGACCGCAGGGTTCCCCGGCGGGGCCCACGGGCCCCGGCTCCGCAGGTCCTTCGCCGGTCCTTCACGAACCGGGCGGTCCCTAGGAAATCGTCCGCGGGCGCCGTGACGCGGGCTGTCGCGGGGGCTGCCACGGGGTCGTTCGCGAGGTCGTTCCCGAGGAGGAACCGACCCGTGGCAGGAAGGGCACCATGCGGTCCCACCGCGCGATCTCGCACCCGTTGCCGCGGTCGTAGCGGGCGTCGACGGGCCGGCCGGCCCAGGTGCCGGTGACCCGGGCGGTGGCCGGGCCGCCGTAGATCAGGGTGCAGACGCTGTCCGGGTCCACCGGGGCGAAGGTGTCCCGGCCCCACTGGGTGTTCGCGTCCAGCACCCGGCAGGCGCCCGCCACGTCCGGGTGACGGCCGGCCCCCGGGTGGCAGAACAGCTCGTACCTCCCGTCACGGGCCGGGCCCGCGTGCCGCACCACGAGGGTGAGGTGGTCGCCGGCCCGGTCCTCGGGCCGTACGGGCGTGGGGGCGGCGGACGCGGTCGCGGCGGGTACGGCGGTGAGCGCGGCCAGGGTGACCGAGGCGGCGGCGAGAGCGGCGGCCCGGGCGCCGCGCGGGAGGACCGGCAGGAAAGAGACGGAGACCATGTGCTGCCCAACGCCGCCGGGCCCCGCACGTTGCGCCCGACACGCGCCCGCCGCCCCGCCGGCCGAAGCCCTTTGCCCTGTGGCCCTCGCGCCTAGTACCGTGGACGTCGATTGGTGACAGCACGCTCGACTGTGTCATCATCTGCACGCACCGGTCGCGCGCTCGCGTGAGTGGTTGTGCTGGAGGCGTCGCCTAGTCCGGTCTATGGCGCCGCACTGCTAATGCGGTTTGGGCCTTAAAGCCCATCGAGGGTTCAAATCCCTCCGCCTCCGCGCCTGATCCCGAAGCCCCGGTCCCAAGGACCGGGGCTTCGGGCGTTCCCCGGCCGGTGTCCGTAGGCCCCCCGATCCGGCCCCGGATCGGTGTTTTCGCAGGTCGCAAGGGGTATGCGAATCGGATTTCACATGACGGCGGCAGTCATGTAATGTTCTTCCTGTCGCCGCGAGCGGGCCGAAAGGGCCGGGAGCGAAGGCAAAACAAAAGAACAAGCACTCGTAGCTTAACGGATAGAGCATCTGACTACGGATCAGAAGGTTGCAGGTTCGAATCCTGCCGAGTGCACACAGATCAGAGGCCCCGGAGAGATCCGGGGCCTCTGGCGTTTCAGGGTCGTACAGCAGCTGAGTACAGCAACGGCATCAGCCGGCGCCGCCCATGGCATCGGAGAGCTTGCCGACCGCGGCCCGCACCTCTTCCTCGCTGGCTTCGGCGTAGACCTCCATCGTCATGGCGATCTGTGAGTGCCGCAGGATCCGCTGCGCGACTTTCGGGTGCACCTTGAGCGCCACCAGGAGCGAGCTGCAGGTGTGCCGAGTGTTCCGGAGCGGGATCACGCGGAGCCCGGCGCGCCGGGCCCGCAGGGCGAACATGCGGGTCAGGTTCCCCGGCTCGATCGGCGTTCCGTACTTCGTGGTGAAGATCAGCCCACGAGTGTCCTGCCACAGCTCCCCGGCCGCCTTCCGGTCCCCGGTCTGCTGGGCCCGCCGCATCCGGAGCGCCCGCAGACAGAACTCGGGGAGCGGAAGGAAGTCGTCGGACTCCTCCGTCTTGGTCTCCCGGTGGAGGATCTGCCGGCCCGCGCGCTGGATCTGGTGATCCACGTACAGCTCACCAGCCTCGAAGGCGATCGCCCTTTGTGAGGAGGATCGTCGCGGCGGAGGTCTCAACGCGGATGGTGCGCAAGGTACTGCCAATATCTACTCGTCTATACAAGAGTCGATCCGTGAGCCCGATCTCCGGGATCACGTGGATCACCTTGCCACACAACTTGCCCACTCGTCTATACGAGTAAGCGTGTCGGTGTGTACGAGTTCGGAGAAGCGTCCCCGCGCACTACCGCCACTCCTGGGATCAGGTCGCCGGGAGCTGGTACGACAGGACGTACGCGTCCGCCGCCATGACTGTGTCGCAGACCTCGACGGCGCGTCCCTCGGTGTCGAAGGCGGTCCGGATCAGGTGGATGACAGGCACGCCGGCCGCCAGGTGCAGGAGCTTGACCTCTGCGGGCGAGGGCATGCGGGCGCGGATCTCTTCCTCGAAGTGGTCGAGGTGGTGCCCCAGCTCTTCGAGGCGGGCGTAGATGCCGCCGGGACCGGGGTTGGGCTCGGCGATAGGTGTGCCGCGGGTGATGTCGAGCGGGAGGTAGGAGGTCGCGAACTCGACCGGCCGCCCGTCGAGGAGATACCGGCGCCGACGAGCGAGGACGCGCCGCACCGACCCGAGCCGGGTGGAGATGTCCTGACTGGGCTTCTCCTCCTTGACCTCAAGGCTGTCGACCGTCGGATGACTGCCTGCGGCGTCGGCCTCCACGATGAAGGCGGACTTGCCCTGCTCGCGGTGGCGCCGGGCGAACCGGTCGGAGGCGAGCCGGCGCACCGGGGGACGCGGCCGGACGAAGACGCCCTTGCCGTGCTCGGCGTGCACCAGGCCCTCGCCCGTGAGGACGGAGAAGGAGTTCCGGACGGTCATCCGGGAGACGCCGTAGTGCTCGACCAGCTCGGCTTCGGAGGGCAGCTTCTCGCCCTCACGGAATCGCCCACGGTCGATTGCCTCGCGCAGCTGGTCGGCGATCTGCCGGAAGACCGCACGATCGCTCGTGGGGTCGAGATCACCGAGGAGGCCCGAAGGAAGAGGGCTCACGTGAGTACTCCTTTAGGTATCTAGACGAGTGGGCGAGTTCTGTTGCTACGGTGGAGAGCCTAGCCAGCCGAGAGGGCCGAGGAACGTGAGCACTGAACGCCCGCACTCCGTGAGCGTTGCCGGGGTCGTCGTGGACGACCAGGGCCGGGCCCTCCTGATCCTGCGCCGGGACAACGGCCACTGGGAGCCGCCGGGCGGCATCCTCGAACGCGAGGAGACCATCCCGGAAGCCCTTCAGCGCGAAGTCCTCGAAGAGACCGGCATCAAGATCGCGCTTCCCGCGACTCTGACCGGCGTCTACAAGAACATGACGGGCTTGATCGTCTCGCTGGTCTTCCGCTGTGAAGCCGCCGACGGTGTGCCCACCACCGGTGACGAGACCTGCGCGCTGCGCTGGGCCACCCGCGAAGAGGTCACCGAGCTTGCCGACGAGGCGTACTCGATCCGCGTCCTGGACGCACTCGACGCGACGACCCCGCCGGCCATCCGCGCCCACGACGGCGTGAAACTCGTCTAGCCCGAACCCGCTGCACATGGCGGCCTACCAGCGTAAGGGAACTTGTATGCACGAGTATACGAGTGCAGCTCGGGTCTGGGGGCTGAGTTGCCCAGGATCCCCAGAAGAGGTGAGCCGGGCCCGCCGATGGACCCGTGACATCCTGCGCGGCTCCCCCTTAGCCGACGACGCCGAACTGATCGTGAGCGAGCTGAGCGCGAACGCGATCCTTCACACGGCGAGCGGCCGGGAGCACGGCACCTTCCACCTGGCCGTCGCGGTCTCCGCTCAGGTGGTGGCGGTCTCGGTCACGGACGACGGCGGCACGGGGACGGCCCCGAAGGTCGAGCACCAGGACCAGGACGCCGAGCACGGCCGGGGCCTGGGCATGGTGAGCGTCATCGCTCACCGGGTCGTCGTCCACAACAGCGACCAGGGCCACACGGTCACCGCGGAGCTGTACGCGGACGCTCGGCGTGGAGGCTTCCCATGCTGATGACGCCACCGCAGCGGGGCTACTGGTGTGAGTGCTGGACCGGGGAGTGGCCGCCGGCACTGCTGGCATCGTTCGACGCCTACTCCGCGCCGCAGGCGGACCGTTGGGTAGCGGTCGTACTCCGCACGATCTCACCGGCACTGGACGCGGACGCCTCCGACGCGGCGTGGGAGTGGCTGTACGAGGGCCGCATCGAAACGCGTCGAGCCCTGTTGCGGGCGGAGCCGTGCACGGTGTCTGTCACCCACGCCAGGACCCGGATCACGTGGACGATCCGACCGGTGCTCTTCCTGCCGCTGGCCCACCGAAAGGGCACCGAACTACCGGCGTGCGCATACCGTTTCAAGGCCCACGCGACCGACTGAGTTACAACTTTCTCTACTGGTTCAAGCCCCGGCTGCGCTCCGCTCCGCCGGGCGCGCTTCCCGGCTCCGCTGCGGGCGACGCTCCTGCCTTCGGCCCGCTCCGCCCGCGCTGCGCCGACGCGCGCCCACATGTGGATAGGGCCGGCGGCCATGAGTCGGTCACCGCATAGAGCGGCCGCGGTCAAGGCACTGCCTCCGGCGGGGGATCGGCCGGCACCGGGATGGAGGGGCGTCGTTTCCGACCGCGGGCCCGTAGTGGCGTGCGCGGGTGCTCTCATCCCGTCCACCGCCGACCCAGGCAGAGCCGAGCGGGCGTGGTTCAGGGCGTCAAGGTCGTTCGTACAGTGGCGCGCTCCACCTTGACGCCCTGAACCACGCCCGCTCCACGGTGTGTGGGTCGACGGCGGACGGGATGAGAGCGGGGCGAGTGGTGGGCGAGGCACCGTGCTCCCTCATCCAGTGCGTGAATGACCTGTACAGAACGGTACTTGACTACACATCACACACGCGAGTGTCAGTGGCGCACGCTACGCTTATAAAAATCGCCCCTCACCTGAGGGAGCGTTCTTATAACCCCACGGGAGGGGTGTGTGAGCGCGAACGCCTGGGCCAGACCCGATGCACGCGGTGGCCATGAAGCTGAGCTCGCGGAGTTGGGCCTGAAGTACGAGTACTTCGAGCGCCTCATCAGCGAAGGAGAAGAAGCCCGGGCCGGCGCCACGGAAGACGACGCCAACAACGCTGCGGGCACGATGGATTACTTCGCCCGAGTGCGCACGCTGCGCTACCTGCTCCGGACTGAGGGGCAGTGGAAGCGGTACGACCCCAAGCAGTCTCCGCTCAGCGTCAACCCCGACAGGACGATGGCCATCGGTGTCCTGCTGGGCGATGCTCGTACCGGCCTGCCCGGGAACCCGCAGCCGCGGAGTCACAGGCCGGCGGGGGTGGCGAAGGAGTCGTTGGTGGCTCGCAACCAGGATCTTGACCCCGGCCTCTTCCCGTTGCCCCCGCAGGATGATCCCGAAGCGGAACTCACCGACGACGAGTATGCGCGGTTGACTACCTGGTACTTGTTGACCTACCGGTACGCGGCGAGGAAGCAGGGCTTCATCGAGGTGCGGAGCGAGCTGTCCCTCCCCAGTAGGGTGGGAGCCCAGGGCAAGATCGACAGCTGGGACCGGAGGATCATCCTCCCCGCCATTCGATTCAAAAAGACGTTCGATTACCCTGACGGTGACACCGGCTTCGACGTTCCCGTTGAAGAGTGGTGAGATAGGGGCATTCCGGTCATATGTGAGGGTGGCGGTAGTAGATGGTTTTTTCTTCCTCGCGTATCGCCATCGCTCGCAAGCGAAGGGGGCTCACCCTCGCGGATCTCAGCGAGCGGGTGGGGGTGAGCCTCCAAAGCCTATCCAACTACGAGACGGGCCGCACAGATCCGACCCGCGAGACGCTCGCGAAAATGTCAGCTGCACTGGATTTTCCAGAGTCATTTTTCCGGAAACCTGACGTTGAGATCTTGCCTCCAGATGCTGTGTCATTCCGTGCTCGAAGTAAGCTAGCTGCGGCTCCAAGAGACGCCGCATTGGCTGCTAGCACCCTGGCATTGGAGCTTAATGAGTGGATCGAAGTTCGCTACAAGCTTCCGGCTGCCCAACTTCCGACTCTAGGTCGTCTAGATCCAGAGGGTGCGGCAAATGTCTTGCGCACGCGTTGGGGTCTCGATGATACTCCGATCTCCAACATGGTTCACTTGGTCGAATCGCGCGGAGTTCGCGTCTTCTCTTTGCCGCCGGAGTTTGCCGAGGTCGACGCATTTTCGTTCTGGCGAAATGGCACGCCGTTTATCTTCTTGAGCACGCTAAAGAGTCCGGAGCGTGGGCGATTCGATGTGGCTCATGAGCTGGGTCACCTCGTGCTGCACGGGGAGGAGCGGGGTCTTCAGGGGCCACCGGCAGAGAAGGAAGCAAATGCTTTCGCAAGCGCCTTTCTTATGCCCGAAGCCAGCGTAAGAAGTTATATTCCCAAATCTCCACTCCCGTCTCAGATCATCAGCGCCAAGAAGATTTGGAAAGTTGCAGCAATGGCGCTCACCTATAGGCTGCACGATCTCGAAATGCTTTCCGATTGGCATTATCGTAAGGCCTGTATTGAGTTGAGCAAGCAGGGTTATCGGTCATCTGAGCCTCGCGGTATCCCGACTCGCGAGAAGTCTCAATTGCTGGAAAAGGTGTTTAACTTGGCGCAAGTGAAGGGTATTTCAACGCGCCAAGTGGCGGACGAGCTAAACGTCAGTACTCAAGAGCTCAGTAGCTGGATATTCGGACTAGTAGTCACCATTCGGGCGGGCTCAGGGCGACCCGTGCCCCCTACGTCGGCTGCCAGGCCCCGACTATCCGTCGTCAGGTGAGCGCACCTGTGCGGGGCGCTTAGCGCTGCCTGAAGCCGTGCGGAGGCGATGGACGCCTCACCGATGCGCAACGCGGAAGCGCGGGTCACGCTCGTAGTCACGCGGCGCGTGAGGGCGACTTGGAGCAGGCACTCATCATGGGTGAGAGGGTTCTTGAAGTGGACCGTCAGTCGGTGCCCGTCCCTGATCACGACCAAGTGCGAGCTCACCGCCGAGAGGCGCCGCCGATATAGCTCCGAGCCGGCGGCACAAGACTATCTCGCTCTTGGCGCAAGGAACCGGGAGCTGTCGGATAGCAACCAAGGGAAGTTCGGCGAAACCGGTGGCGAACGCAACCGCCATCCGCCACACTCCTTAGGTGACGTCTGAACCTTCAACCACCGAAGGCAACTCTGTCTATTCAGGCAGGCCCTTTGAACTGGTGACCAGGGTCGAGGATCTGACCCTTCGACTCCTCGGCAGTAATTGGAACACCCCAAATGACCTTTGGCAGTTCCAATTGGATCTCCTTCAGCTGCAACAAGACATACAGAAGGAAATCGCCGCCACGAAATGGCGGCTCAAGACGACTAAAGCTAGCTCCGGGCCACTGGAATCGCTGAAGCTATGTCGATGGCTGGCCAGACGCCTCGGCGATGCCTTCGCATGGGCACTTCTCAACGACAGGCGCTCCCTTTACCCATTTTCAAACAATGACCCGGTTCCGGTTCCACAGGAGGGTCATGGAACCAAGGGTCTCCTAGCGATTTCACAACACCTAGCTAATGACGGTTGGGGATTCCCCCTCCTGCATGACATCACAGATATTATGCGAATCGGGGACGTCACGTTCGTCAAGCCTGATACCAGCGAGAAGCGAACGATCGAGGTTAAAACGCGGCACCTCGGGAACTTCGTCGGCGATGACGGTAAGGATTCGGCGCGCTATAACGTCGACATCAGTTTTTTGGAGATGCGACGAGAAACTTCCGATGCGGACAGTAGCCATGCCCGGCCCCCTCGCCCTACTTCCGGCGACATCGACAGAGCATCCCAGAGCAAGCGCCCCGATAGGAGGATCGGCCGTCAGACGCAACGCATGGCTGATGTAGTCACGCTCAGCGATGCAGAAGTCGACAAGATCTTTGAGGTGTACGGCCGTAAGTCCATCAAAACTTACGTTGACTCAACCCCCAGTCACCATTGGGAGGATGTTAGGCGGATAATCGCGGACGCAAGAAGCACCGGTTACGCGAGCACATGCATAGACGGATCATTCCTGTACGCCGCTGTGTATTCTCCAACAGGACTCACTCCGGAGATCATAGATGATGAACGCTTCGTAACCGACGTGCGAGACTCCGGAATTCTCACAAACGAAGGGCGGCACGAAAGTAGCGTTACGATCTCAACGATTCCCGAGGAGCAGGGACGTGGCGCCCACTTGTATCTCCCCTTCTACCTCTACAAAATTCCCCATGAGGCGATATCTGATCTGATTCACGGCCGCCTCTTCATTACCGTCTTCACTAACGCCGGAAAAATAGCATCGGCGCTTGAGGGGAACGGTATTGAAGTTAGCATTTCAGACGCGAAAAACCCTCTTCACTCCATGGTATTCTCTCATGAAGAAGTAGACAGCGCCGGATTGAGATACCGAGCCGAATTGCGTAACATGCAACGGCACATACGGGAAAGCATTTACGAGTTTCGCGGCGTTAACTATCTGCGAGACATAATCGTTAAGATGCGCAATACTGCAAGCATAGCTGCCAATGAGGTATCACCGCTCAAGCGTGATGACGCGAATCCCACGTCAGGCACCTAGCTTGGACGGCTACAGATGCACAAGACTGCACCGACCTCAGGGGTGTAGCCGGCTAGGTTCCGGCATTGTGTCCCGCGACGAGCGCTGAGAGCCTTTCGGCGAGTGCCTAGGAGTAGGTGCCGGGGAGGGGCGCGTGTCTGTCGTTCTTACAGTCATTCTCGTGATGGCGCTGACATTGTGCGTGATCGGCGTATTGGCCATGACGACTGGGCGCATCGCACTCCCTTGGGTGCGCAAGGGAGTGAAACAGCCTCGCGTATGGAGTGCAGGGACGCTGCTGATCGCGGCGAGCCTCACGGCGGCGTGGCTGGTGCCCTTCCGTGGCCAGAGTCTGCTCATGCTGGCTGGCCTCGGGCTGACTTGCTGGTCCCAGGGCTGGCGTCATCGGGAGAGGCCACAGGGGACTGATCTGTCAAAAACAGCGCTGACATCTGACACCAACGGCTGACACCAACAGCGGCGAACACGACCGCACGAGAGCGGCCCTCAGCGGTCGGTGGACAGTCGTAGGGCTGGGAACCCTCCAGCCCTCAGGTCTTCTGTGATCGACCTGATGAGGATGCGGCCAGATCCTCAAGTAGGCGTCTAAGACGTCGTTTCTTATGGCTGACGCTCGCGCCGTTGACTGACTGCGCGGATGTCAGTGCGGTATGGGAGCCTCCCGGGCATGAGTTACGACCTTGCTGTCTGGGAAGGCGAGAGACCAGCGGATGACAAGACCGCCGGCCAGATCTTCAGCGATCTGTACGACCGCTACATCGATGGGGAGGTGGAGGAGCCTCCCTCCGAACGCATTGCGGCCTACGTCGCTGCGTTGCTTGAGCGGTGGCGCGACATCACCGAGGACGACGAGGACACCTCGCCCTGGTCCACCGGTCCGCTGATCGACGAGGCAAGCGGTCCGCTGATCTACTTCGCCATGCGGTGGAGCATGGCTGAAGAGGCATCGGCCTACGCGGCGGCCGTCGCGCAGTCCATGGGGCTGATCTGCTTCGACGTTCAGCAAGACCGGCTCAGGCCGTGAGCGCGCTACTGGACGGTCTGCACCACTTCGTGACCGCATACTTTGGCTGTGGTGCACAGACTCAGCACCTCGCATCTGAACCGAGTGGGAGCCCACGGTCCGTACACGAAGGGAGGCCCTGACTTGTGAGCCAGGGCCTCCTGTGTGTCCTCAGGTGCCGCTTACACGGGTTCTCCGTGTAGTCCCTCTAGTCGGTCCTAGGGATGGCGGAACGACCAGGTAGAGCTGTGCCGTGCTTGGTGATCAAGACTGTCCCCGGGCGAACCGCACGATCCCGATGATGAAAAGGGTCAGTCCGCTCGTGGCGAGCACTGCCGTGGTACCGGCCTGGTAGTACGAGACCTTCTCCATCGCCCGATGGAGACCGCCTGCAAAGACTCCGCCGAGGAGCCCCACCAGGAGAATGATCGCGGTCTCGTACTTCCGCATCGTCCTGGACTTGTCGTCGTCCTCGTTACTGCCGCCGCCGTTACCGACGTTGCCAGTACCCGGACCCTGTGTGCTGCCGTGTGCCGCACTCATTGCAACCGATCCTTCGTTGATCGCCTGCGAGGTGAGCTGTCGGATTCGGACCGGTTGAGTTGCCCGGCCGCATCCCTGATCGGGACACGGCTTCACCCCTAGCCGCACCAGCGATCGACGCTGGCTTCGGCACCTACCTTGGGTCCCCCGCTCCTGCCGTGTCCGTGTGAAGCGACTGGGCATCCGAACGGCGGCAGGATTCGGCGTTCCGCCCGGACGGCCCCACCGTTCCTGTGATGGGGACTTGTCGTGATGACGGATCTTGACGCACCGATGACCGAAAATCCCAATCGATTCGGTGATTTGTGGCGATGCTCACGGGAGGCACTCAGTGCCACGACATCATCCCTAATTCCCGTTGTGTGCAGGGAAGTTGGGGCTCCGCATGGACACGTTGGCGAGCGCCCCAGGCCGGGGCTCGTACACGCGCGTAGACGGTTCAGAGTTACCGCACGGTACGGCGCCATGTGGATGTAGGGAGCGTCACTTGCCGCACGCCGGTGCGGACCATCAGCGTCCTGCCGTCCTCGTGGAGAGCGGCGGTGCTGCCGTTGTACCGCCCGGATGACGTGAGAAGCGCCCTTGGGAGAGCAGGCAGGGCGGCCGACGATGCCTCGTCGCCGTCACTCGGGAACTGTTCGAGCTTCAGGCCCTCAGCGCGGAGGGGATGCTGCTGTACAGCTACGAAGTACAGCAACGCCAGCAACCGCCAGCGTCCAACGGTGGTCGACCTGCCCCTCCCCGGAGCCTGCATGACCTTCTGTGACCGTCCTACTTAGAGCTACGGATCAGAAGGTTGCAGGTTCGAATCCTGCCGAGTGCACAGCAGACCAGAGGCCCTGTGGAGTGATCCACAGGGCCTCTGGCTTTTGCCTTGACGGCAGTGTTTGACGGCACCGCCTCAGAGGGCGGGTGTAGGGCCGATCAGGGATGTCATGTGGATCATGGGACTCACCTGGGTGGAGCTGAGTACTCCTACTCATGCGCCCGCCTCGCCCGCACGAGCAAGGTGACGAGTATGAACTTACCCGTCGCCCCGCCGGCCTTCGACGCGACCACCGGCCTGGGACAGCGCCCCCGTGCCGACCGGGGCGCGGACATCGGAGCCGGATGCGGTCTGGTGTTCCTGGAGCTGATCGCCCTGGCGGTGATCTTTGGGCTCTGGTTCCTGTCCGGGTTCAACCTCGACCCAGGCAAGACCGTCACGACCGACTCGTTGTGGAACTACCTGGCCGCCGCTGGCGGAGTCGGAGTCCTGGCCATCGCGGCAGCCGCGATCGCCTCGCGGGCCGGGGCCGTCGTGACGGTTGCCACCCAGGCCATCATGGCCGCCCTGATCTGCTTCATCGTCTTCGGTGGGGCTGCGGCGCAGTCCCATCAGGACCGGCTATGCCGCGACATGCCATCAGCCGCGGGCTGCAAGGGCAGCAGCTAGTCGGCCACGAGGACACCGCTCATGCCGTTGTCATCATGCGGCCCGTTGTCGTCAGCTCGCAGGGCGTCCCCGACGCGGTCGAAGGCGGAGCGCTGGGAGTCGAGCCGTACGAAGGTGTAGATGTCCATGGTCACGCGGATCGAGCTGTGGCCGAGGACTTCCATGATCATGCGAGCGTCGGCGCCCTGTTCGTGGAGCAGCGAGGCGCAGGTGTGGCGTAGGTCATGAAGTGGACCTTGCGGACCTTGCGGACGCCGGCACGGACGCACAGGGCGTCGAAGGAGCGATTCAGGTTGCGGGGCTCGACGGGGGTCCCGTTCTTGGTGGTGAAGACTCGGCCCTGACCCGTTCCCTTCCAGTTGGCGCCCGCGGCCTTTCGGTCCGCGATCTGTGGGGCCGCTGGGCGCGGAGCGCCGTCACGCACTCGGACGGCAACGCCACGCGACGGGCCGAGCGCTGCGTCTTCGGCGCGACGATCAGCAGCTCACCGCCGACCCGCTGTAGAGCCTGCCGGACAGTGAGGACCCCTTCCTGGAGATCCACATCCGACCAGCGCAGCCCCAGCAGCTCACCACGCCGCGGGCCGATGCGGATCGCCAGCTCGTACGCGGCCCACAGCCGGTGGGTCGTCCTCGTTCCGGCAACCGTCTGCGCAGAAAGCGTCATCGAGATTCCTGGGCGGCGCCAATGCTCGTCCCGGACTCGGGTCACACCTCCGCTCGCCCTCCGTGTGCTTTCACAGACCGGCATCCTCTCCTTCTGCGGACCGGGGAGGCTGTAGAAACAGCAGAACATGGCTGCACCGGTCACACACCAAGACCCTGGTCCCGCGCTGACGCGCCAGCCTCTTACCCGCCAGACGGACCTTTATGGACAGCGGGTGCATACCCGCGGCAACTCCCTCCGCCCTGACGAGCGGCCCCTCACACAGCGGACATTGAGACGGATAAAGGCCTCGCACTGGCTCACCACTCAGCTCGTCAAGCACCAATGCTCCTTGATCTCCCAGCAGTTCGTAGCCTGGAGGCTATCCATGGCAGACAACACCGATGCGCCGTGGTCCCCACCCCATAGCGTCCCCTTGGGACCGATGCGCGACCTGTATGACCATCCCCGACCGACCTCTGCAGAGCTGCGGATCAGAAGGTTGCAGGTTCGAATCCTGCCGAGTGCACACAGACCGAAGGCCCCGGAGAGATTCGGGGCCTTCGGCGGTTTCGCCGGGCCGGGCCGGGCGGCCCCTCGGGGGCCGGGGGTCAGCACTCCTCCTCGGGGTCGTTCCGGTTCAGCTTCTCCAGGTAGTCGTGGGCCAGGGCCGTCGCCCGGGTGAACCAGTCGGTGATGATCGCCAGTTCCGCGGGGGAGTAGTCGGCGAACAGGACGGTGAGGCGCTGGTAGTGGCCCGCGTACACCGCCTCGACGCGGGTCACCGCCTCCGGTACGGCGGCCACCCGGACGCGCCGGCGGTCGGCGGGGTCGGGGCGGCGGGTGACGTAGCCGGCGCGTTCGAGGCGGTTGAGGATGCCGGTCACCGCGCCCGTGGTGACGTGCGCGCGGGCCGCGAGGTCGCCGGCCGTGAGCAGGTCCTCCCCCGCCTCCAGCACGAAGGCGAAGCACGTCAGGTCGGTGACGTTCAGTCCCAGCCGCCGGGCCAGTTCCTGCTGCCCGATCAAGTGCGCGGCGATGAGGTGGTCCATTGCCGACAGGGCCTGCGCCGGGGAGGCGGGCGGTCGGGGCGTGCCGTCCATCTTCCTAAATCCCTTAGCTCGTGAGATATTCAGTTCGGTAAATCTCTTAGCCCGTGAGGGAATCTTTCCCGGAGGCACGCCATGAGTCTGTACGAAGAGGGTCACACGATCGCCGGCTGGACCGGCGTCGGTATCGCGACCGTCGGGAGCGCCGTGGTGGGGCTGGGGATCTGCGCAGGCTCGGGGCCGCTCGTGGTGGGCGGTCTGGTGATCGTGGCCGTGAGCGCGCTGGTCACCTGGGCGCTGCATCTGACGGGCTGGGGGAAGCCGCCGGGCATCCGGCCGAGAAGCGAGTGGGGCCTGCGGGTCCGTGACGAGCAGGCCCGGCACGGGCACCCCGGGTGTCTCGGCTGCCGGCTCGCGGGGCGGGGCCGGGCCACGGCCGCCGTGGTGCCGGGGGAGGTCCGCGCGGAACCGGTCCCCGTCCCGGCCGCGGAGTGATCTCCGTCCGGCGCGCCGAGTGATGCCCGTGCGGCGCGCCGAATGATCCCCGCGGCGCCCGCCGGGCGACCGCGCGCCGCCCACTGTCGTACCCGCCTTCTACGCTCGACGGCGATGGCACGGACATGGAGCTGCTCGGGGCTGCGCTGGACGCCGGAGGGCCCCGCACTGGTGTGGGACGGCGGGCGGCGCAGCGCGCTGTCCTGGGGGAAGCGGGTCGCGTTCGCGGTCCCCGCCGACTCGGTGCGGCGCTGCGTCGGGGCGCGCGGGCACGCCTGTCCGGTGCGGGCGGCCGTACCGGAACGGAGCACCGGGGCCCGGTGCGAGGAGTGCGCGCGGCTCGACCGGGCGCACTCCGTGGCCGCCGACACCCTCGCCGACGATCCGCGGCCGTACCGGGTGTACCTGGCGTGGTTCGGGGCCGGCATGGTCAAGGTCGGCATCACCGCCGTCGAGCGCGGTCCCGCACGGCTGCTGGAGCAGGGGGCCGTCTGCTTCAGCTGGCTGGGCACGGGGCCGCTGATGGCCGCGCGGCGCGCCGAGGAGCTGCTGCGGGCGGCCCTGCGGGTCCCGGACCGGATCCCGTACGCCGACAAGCGGGCGGTGCGGGCGGAGTTGCCGGATACCGAGGACGAGCGGGCGTCCGAGGTGAGGGAGTTGCACGCCCGTGCCGTCGCGCTGGGCGGGTGGCCCGAGGCGCTGACCGCCGAACCGTGCCGCCCCGTCGACCACGTGCGCGACTTCGGGCTGGCCGGCGCGCCGGCCGCCGCCGGCGCCGTGGTCCGGCTCGTCGCGGGCGGTGCCCTCGGCGGCCGGCTGGTCGCCGCCGCCGGGCCCGACCTGCACCTGGCGGTCGCCGGACGGGGGGCCGTGGTGCTCGACACCCGGCTGATGACCGGCTGGGAGCTGGTCCCGCTGCCCCCGGCCGCCGACGTCCTCACGCTCCCCGTACGGGAGTTCAGGAGGGAGCAGGACGGCCTGTTCTGACGCCTGTCCCGATCGTGAGGGGCACCCAGGCGTTCGCTGAGAGGCTCCTGTGTGTTTCTCAGGAGAATCACAGATTCGTGAAAGCGTGTTCTCAGAGGCCCCCGACAGGGTGTCCACCATGACCACGACCTCGCCCCAGGGGCGCACCGAACTGCTGAGGCCGGACGGGAGCCCCGTCCGCGTGCTTGTGGTGGACGACGAGTTGTCGATCACCGAACTGCTGAGCATGGCCCTGCGTTACGAGGGCTGGCAGATCCGGAGCGCGGGTGACGGGCAGGGCGCCCTGCGGACCGCGCGCGAGTTCCGGCCCGACGCCGTCGTCCTGGACATGATGCTGCCCGACATGGACGGGCTCTCCGTGCTGGGCCGGCTCCGCCGCGACCTGCCCGACGTGCCCGTCCTCTTCCTCACCGCCAAGGACGCCGTCGAGGACCGAATCGCCGGGCTCACCGCGGGCGGCGACGACTACGTCACCAAGCCGTTCAGCCTGGAGGAGGTCGTCGCCCGGCTGCGGGGTCTGATCCGCAGGTCCGGGGCCGCCGACCGGCGCTCCGACTCCGTCCTCGTCGTCGGCGACCTCAGCCTGGACGAGGACAGCCACGAGGTCGCGCGGGCCGGGGAGTCCATCCACCTCACCGCGACCGAGTTCGAGCTGCTGCGCTTCCTCATGCGCAACCCGCGCCGGGTGCTCAGCAAGGCGCAGATCCTGGACCGGGTCTGGTCGTACGACTTCGGCGGCCAGGCCAACGTGGTCGAGCTGTACATCTCCTACCTGCGCCGGAAGATCGACGCAGGACGCGAGCCCATGATCCACACCCGGCGCGGCGCCGGTTACCTGATCAAGCCCGCCGTGTCATGAGCGGACGGCGACGGCCGCGCCCGCGGCAGCGACGCGCGGCCCAGCCGCGCACCCTGCGGACGCGGCTCGTCGTCGCGTGCGTGGTGCTGGTCGCCGTGGTGTGCGCGGTGATCGGCACGGTGACCACGCTGGCGCTGCGCTCGCACCTGTACTACCAGCTGGACGGCAAGGTGTCCGAGATCGCCCGGCGCGCCACCGGCCACATGCAGCAGGGCCCGGACGCACCGGCCGTCCCCGGCCCCGCGCCGCAGACGAACGACACCCCGGCCGAGAAGGTCACCAACCTGCTCACCAGGGGGCCCACCCAGCGCAACACCGTCGCCGCCTACGTGCGCGACGGCGCGATCACGAGCGCCGCCGTCTCGGAGCAGCTGGACTACGACAACGGCTTCTTCCGGAAGATGCGCGCCGACGACCTGAGCACCGCGCAGAAGAACGCCCTGAACACGGTGCCCAAGGACGACAGGGCGTACACCGTGGAGCTCCCCGGGCTCGGCGACTACCTCGTCCGCTACCGGGTGTCCATGGACAGCGCCGACGCCTTCTACGTCGCGCTGCCCACCAAGGACGTCGACGACAACGTCAACGCCCTGATCCTCATCGAGGCCAGCGTCACCGTGGCCGGGCTGGTGGCCGCCGCCATCGCCGGGTACGTGCTCGTCGGCGTCGCCACCCGCCCGCTGCGCAAGGTAGCCGCCACCGCCACCCGGGTCTCCGAACTCACCCTGCACACCGGCGAGGTGAACCTCAGCGAACGGGTCCCGGAGTCCGAGTGCGACCCGCACACCGAGGTCGGCCGGGTCGGCGCCGCGCTCAACCGGCTGCTGGACCACGTGCACGGCGCCCTGCACGCCCGCCAGCAGAGCGAGACACGGGTACGGCAGTTCGTCGCCGACGCCAGCCACGAGCTGCGCACCCCGCTCGCCTCCATCCGCGGGTACGCCGAGCTGACCCGGCGCGGCCGCGAACAGGTCGGGCCCGACACCCGGCACGCCCTCGGGCGGATCGAGTCCGAGGCCGGCCGGATGACCCTGCTCGTGGAGGACCTGCTGCTGCTGGCCCGGCTGGACGCCGGCCGTCCGCTCCAGTTCGAGCGGACCGACCTGCTCCCGCTGATCGTCGACACGGTCAGCGACTCCCGCGCGGCCGGCAGGGACCACAGCTGGCGGCTCGACCTGCCCGACGAACCGGCCCTGGTCACGGCGGACGCGGCACGGATCCAGCAGGTGCTGGTCAATCTGCTGGGCAACGCCCGCAAGCACACCCCGCCCGGCACGACCGTGACCGCGCGCGTGCAGCGGCGCGGGCCGTGGATGTGCGTCGACGTCGAGGACAACGGGCCGGGCATAGCGCCGGAGTTGCTGCCGCACGTCTTCGAGCGGTTCGCCCGCGGGGACTCCGCGCGCTCGCGCGCCACCGGGTCGACCGGGCTGGGGCTCGCCATCGTGCAGGCCGTCGCCGCGGCGCACGGCGGTGCCGTGACCGTGGACAGCGTGCCCGGCCGCACCGTGTTCACCGTGCACCTGCCCGCGTCCGCCCCGGCCGTCCCCCGGCCGGCCGCCGAAGTCACCGGGCGGTCCCCCTCACAGGCGCAGCACAGCACCACCACATGGGTGCGACAGGGCGCCTGACGACAGTCGGTGCATGCGAACCGACTCTTCTCCCGGCACCCTGCCGGCGCGGGAGCACCTCCCGGCCACAGACGCCGGAACGCCTGTCCTGGACGTAGTGATCCCCGTCTACAACGAGGAGAAGGACCTCCAGCCGTGCGTCCGCCGACTGCACGAGCACCTGACCCGCACCTTCCCGTACGCCTTCCGCATCACGATCGCGGACAACGCGTCCACGGACGGCACCCCGCTGGTGGCGGCGCGGCTGGCGGCGGAACTCCCCGAGGTCACCGGCTTCCGGCTGGAGCAGAAGGGCCGCGGCCGCGCCCTCGGGACCGTGTGGTCCGCCTCCGAGGCGCCGGTCCTCGCGTACATGGACGTCGACCTGTCCACCGACCTCAACGCCCTGCTGCCGCTGGTGGCACCGCTGATCTCGGGCCACTCGGACCTGGCGATCGGCTCCCGGCTGGCCCGCGCCTCCCGGGTGGTGCGCGGCCCGAAGCGCGAGTTCATCAGCCGGGCCTACAACCTGATCCTGCGCGGCTCCCTGCAGGCCCGCTTCTCCGACGCGCAGTGCGGCTTCAAGGCGATCCGCCGGGACGTCGCCCAGGTGCTGCTGCCGCTGGTGGAGGACACCGGCTGGTTCTTCGACACCGAGCTGCTGGTGCTCGCCGAGCGGGCCGGGCTCAGGATCCACGAGGTGCCGGTCGACTGGGTCGACGACCCGGACTCCACCGTGCACATCGTGCGCACGGCCACCGACGACCTCAGGGGCGTGTGGCGCGTCGGCAGGGCCCTGGCCACCGGCTCGCTGCCGTTGGACCGGCTCACCCGGCCGTTCGGCGACGACCCACGCGACCGCGACATCCAGGACGTGCCCCGCGGCCTGGCCCGCCAGCTCGTCGGGTTCTGCGTGGTCGGCGGCCTCTCCACGCTGTTCTACCTGCTCCTCTACAGCGGCTTCCGGCAGTTCGCCGGCTCGCAGCCGGCCAACGCGCTCGCCCTGCTGGTCTCGGCGGTCGCCAACACGGCCGCCAACCGGAGGCTTACCTTCGGGGTGCGCGGCCGGGGCGGCGCGGTCCGCCACCAGGCGCAGGGCCTGGTGGTCTTCGCCATCGGACTCGCGCTGACCAGCGGCTCCCTGGCCGCCCTGGACGCGGCCGGCGGCAGCCCGGCGCACTCCACCGAACTGGCGGTGCTCGTCGCCGCCAACCTCGCGGCGACCGTACTGCGCTTCCTGCTCTTCCGCGCCTGGGTCTTCCCGGACCGCGGTGCGGAGCACGGCGCTTCGGCGCCGGCCGCCCCGGACGCCCCACGCGCACCGCACATCCCGCACGCCCCCCACGCCCCGTACGCGCCCGCCGGCGCGACGGCCGTGCCGTACCGGCCGGTTCCGCACCAGCCCTACCCCTCGTACCCGACCACCCAGATCCGCGCCGACGAGGCAGCGGACACCGGCTGGAGGGACGCCACCATGCGGCTCCAGCCGGTGCACCCTCACGACACCGACCCGGGGGACCTTCGATGACCACCGACTACGACCGGACCGAGGCGCACGGCGCACCCGACTGGGGCCCGCCACCCACGGCTCCCCCCGAGGCCCCCGGGCCCGGCGCGCCCCGGCGGACCCCGCCGGGCAGGCTGTGGCGGGGCCGCCCCGAGGACCCCCGCTGGGCCCGCCCGGCCTTCCTCGGCCTGCTGGTCCTCACCCTCGTCACCTACCTGTACGACCTGAGCGCCTCCGGCTACGCGAACTCCTTCTACTCGGCGGCCGTCCAGGCGGGCAGCACGTCCTGGAAGGCGTTCTTCTTCGGCTCGCTGGACGGGGGCAACGCCATCACCGTCGACAAGCCCTCGGCCTTCATGTGGCCGATGGAGCTGTCGGTGAGGATCTTCGGCCTGAACTCGTGGGCGATCCTCACCCCCGAGGTCCTCATGGGCGTCGGCACGGTGGCGGTCGTGTACGCGGCCGTACGACGCCGGTTCGGTCCGGTGGCCGGTCTGGTCGCGGGCGCGGTGCTGGCGCTCACCCCGGTCGCGGCGCTGATGTTCCGGTTCAACAACCCGGACGCCCTGCTGGCCCTGCTGATGTCGCTGGCCTGCTACTTCGTCGTACGGGCCGTGGAGGACGGACGCACCCGGTGGCTGGTGTGGGCGGGGGTCGCGATCGGCTTCGCGTTCCTCGCCAAGACGCTCCAGGCGTTCCTGATCCTGCCGCCGCTGGCGATCGTGTACGCCGTCTGCGGTCCGGTGCGGCTGCGCAGGCGGCTGGCGCAGCTCGGCCTCGCCACGGCCGCGCTCGTCGTGGCCGGCGGCTGGTGGGTGGCGGTCGTCGAGCTGTGGCCGGCCTCCTCACGCCCCTACGTCGGCGGTTCGCAGGACAACAGCTTCCTGGAGCTGACCTTCGGCTACAACGGCCTCGGCCGCATCAGCGGCGACGAGACCGGCAGTGTCGGCGGCGGCGGTGGCGGCAACGGCGCCGGGCGCTGGGGCTCCACCGGCTGGGACCGGATGTTCAACTCCGAGATCGGCGGCCAGATCTCGTGGCTGATCCCGGCCGCGCTGATCCTGCTGGCCGCGGGCCTGTGGGCGACCCGCAGGGCCCGGCGTACGTCCGTCACGCGCGCCTCGTTCCTGGTGTGGGGCGGCTCGCTGCTGATCACCATGGTGGTCTTCAGCTACATGGCGGGCATCTTCCACCAGTACTACACGGTGGCCCTCGCGCCCTACGTCGCGGCCGTCACCGGCATGGGCGCCGGGCTGCTGTGGGAGAAGCGCGCGAAGACCTGGGCGTCGATCACCCTCGCGGGTGCCGTGGTGGCCGCGGCCGCCTGGGGCTACGTCCTGCTGAACCGCACCCCCGGCTATCTGCCCTGGCTGAAGTGGCTGGTCCTGGTCGGCGGGCTCGCGGCCGCGCTCGGCCTGGTCTTCGCCGGCCGGCTCACCCGGCGGCTCGCGCTGGGCGCGGCGGCGGTGGGTCTGCTGGCCGCGCTGGCCGGCCCGACGGCGTACACGCTCAGCACGGTGAACTCCGCGCACACGGGCTCCATCCCGACGGCCGGCCCGGCGGGCGCGAGCATGATGGGCTTCGGCGGCGGTCCGGGCGGCGGGATGCGCGACGGGGCGCGCGGAGGCTTCGGTGGCGGCATGCCGGGCCCGGGGCAAGGCCAGGGACAAGGCCAGGGCCAGGGCTTCCCGGGCGGCGGCATGCCGGGGCGGAACGGCGGCACCCAGGGCCAGAACCAGCCGGGTCAGCAGGGACAGCAGGGACAGCAGGGACAGCAGAACGGGAACGGGTTCCCGGGCGGTGGCTTCCCCGGCGGCGGTGCGGCAGGCGAAGGCGGCCGTGCGGGCGGCGGCGGTGCCGGCGGCCTGCTCGACGGCGCGAAGGTCAGCTCCGCGGCCAGGAGACTGCTGGAGACGGACGCGGGCGACTACACCTGGGTCGCCGCCTCCATCGGCTCGCAGAACGCGGCGGGTTACCAGCTGGCCACCGGTGACCCGGTGATGGCGATCGGCGGCTTCAACGGCACCGACCCGTCTCCGACGCCGGCCCAGTTCGAGAAGTACGTGGCGGAAGGGAAGATCCACTACTTCATCGCCGGCGGCGGCATGGGCGGCGGCATGGGCGCCGGCACGGCAGGAGGCACCGGCTCGGGCTCGAAGATCAGCTCCTGGGTGCGGAGCAACTTCAAGAAGGTGACGGTAGGTTCGGCCACCTTCTACGACCTCACCCGGAAGGCGAGCGGCTGACGAGCGGCTGAGGAATCCGCCCGCGAGCGGCACGGGACGGGGAAGGCGGTGGCCGGAAGGCCACCGCCTTCCCGTGTCCGCGCCGTGCGCCGTGCGCCGCGAAGGAGCCGGGCGGGGTAGGCGCACGGCCCAAGGGGTATGTGGTGGATCGCGCAGTTTCCCGCGCTCCCGGGGCGGCCCGCGCGCCTGGCATCCCCGGGAAGGGGCCGGAGTTCGAGAGAGGTGCGTCGGTGGCGAAGGCTGGTGCTGGGGCGGCGCGGGAGAGCGTCTGGCTGGAGGGCGGGGCGCGGCGCGGCGGGCGCAGCGCGCAGCCCTCGGGTCTCGACCGCGAGCGGATCACCGCCGAGAGCGTGCGGCTGCTGGACGCCGGGGGGCTCGCGGGCTTCTCCATGCGGCGGCTGGCCGCCGCGCTGAACGTCACCGCGATGTCCCTGTACTGGTACGTGGACACCAAGGACGACCTGCTCGAACTCGCCCTCGACGCGGCCTACGGCGAGCTGCGGCTGCCCGCCGAGCGGGACGGCGCCGACTGGCGGGCGGAACTGCGGGAGCTGGCCACCGGGTACCGGGCGCTGCTGGTCCGCCATCCCTGGCTGTCGCCGCTGGCCGGCCGGTACCTCAACATCGGCCCCCACGCGCTCGCGTTCTCCCGCGGTGTGCAGCACGTCGTCCGCCGGGCCGGGCTGCCCGCGCACCGGGTGACCGGTGCCATCTCCGCCGTGTCCCAGTTCGTGTACGGCTACGGCACGCTGGAGGGCCAGTTCCTGTCCCGTATCGCGGACTCCGGTCTGACCCCGGACGACTACTACCAGCGGGCCATGAGCTCGGCCCGGCGGGACCCGGGGGCCGCGGACTACCTCCAGGAGTCCCAGGAGATCAGGGACGCGCGCGGCGGTGACACGGTCGCCGAGATGATGGACCGCGACTTCGCCTTCGCCCTCGACCTGCTGGTGGCCGGCATCGAGGCGATGGTCGAACGCGGCTGACCGGGACCTGTCGTCCGGATCGTGCCGCGCGGCGCGGGGCGGGCCCTACGCGTCGCCGGCCAGCCGAGCCGGGAAGCCGCCCGTCGCCACCGGCCCCCAGCGTTCAGGTGTCACCCGGATGATCGACTTTCCCTGCTTGAGCATGGCCGCGCGGTACTCGTCCCAGTCCGGGTGCTCGCCGGCGATGTTCCGGTAGTACTCGACCAGCGGCTCCACCGAGTCGGGGCTGTCGACGACCTCCGCCGTGCCGTCGATCTGGACCCAGGGGCCGTTCCAGTCGTCGCTCAGCACGATGAGGCTGACCCGGGGGTCACGCCGGGCGTTGCGGGTCTTCGCGCGCTCCGGGTACGTGGAGACCACGATCCGGCCCGAGTCGTCGACCCCGCAGGTCAGCGGGGAGCCCTGCGGGTCGCCGTCGGCGCGCCGGGTGAGCAGGATCGCGCGGTGGCGGGGGCGTACGAAGTCCAGCAGTTCGGCCGGGGACACACGGGTGTTCGTCGCGATGTTGGGTGCCATGGGCGCAGCCTAGAGCGAGCGGGGTCCGCTCAGCCTGACCCTGCTGGGCACAGGCTCGGGATGTCGCCGCGGCACGGCGGCCGCGGGCGGTCCGGGCCGGTCGGGCATCACCTCACCTCAATGGAGCAGCTAAAGTGCAGGTGTCGTGTGCTCGCAGTCGGGAATGTGCTGCGGAGCTCTCCTGAGCATGGCCGTGGGGCCGTGTCATCCGAGAGGTTCGTGGTGGCTTCGTCTGACATTTCTGATCTCGAACGCTTTGCGGACGGCCTTGAGCTGGCCGAAGCGCTCACGGTGGCGGCTCAACAGCTGCATGAGACCACCACCCCGCACGCCACGCTCAGCACCGCCGTCCAACTGGCCGTGCACCTGCTGCCCGGAGCCGAGCACGCCGGGGTCAGCGAACTGGAGCGTGGCGAGAGCCTGCGTACGGTCGCCTGGACCGACGACGTGGTGCGGGACGCCGAGAACCCGGCCCTGCCGCACTGGGAGCGGCTGTGGACCTCACCCGTGGTGCGGGTGGCGGACGGCAACGGCGCACCCGGGCAGGGCGCGCTGTCCGGGTACGGGCTGCGCTCGGTGCTGTCCATGCGGCTGCGCTCGGACAAGCGCCGGCTGACCGCGCTGACGGCCTACTCCCGTGATCCGCACGCCTTCGACGAGACCGCCACCCGGCTCGGCCGCCTCCTCACCACCCATGTCAGCCTCGCCCTGAACTCGGTGACGGTCCGGGAGCAGCTCACCGAGGCCATGCACACCCGGGACCTCATCGGCCAGGCCACCGGCATCCTCATGGAGCGGCTCGACATCGACGCGGCGGCCGCTTTCGAGAGCCTGGTCCGCGCCTCCCAGCGGGAGAACACCAAGCTCCGTGACCTGGCCCGGCGCATCGTCCGGTCGGCCGACTCGTAGGTTCCCGCATCGGCGGCCGCAGCCGGGATACCCGTAGGACATGAGACCTGACACATCGGAGGCGCTGGAGCAGGTCATGGCGCGCGGCGGCGGACTGGACACGCTGTTGCGCGACCTGACCGACCGCGCGGTGGGCGAGGTGGCCGGTGCCGCCGCCTGCAGCATCACGGTGAGCCGGTCCGACCGGCTGCTGACCCTCGCCGGGAGCGGGACGCTGCCCGGCGGGCTCGACCAGCGGCAGTACGAGAACGGGTCGGGCCCGTGCGTCGACGCGGCCGAGACCCGCCAGGAGCAGTACGCGCCGGACCTGGCCGACGAGGCGCGCTGGCCGGAGTACACGGCGTACGCCCTGTCCACCGGGGTGCGCTGTGTGCTGGCGCTGCCGCTGGACGTCGAGGACGAGGCGGGCGCCGCGCTCAACCTGTACGGCACCGTGCCGGGCGCGCTGGGCGAGGACCGGCCGCGGGCCCGGGACCTGGCGGCCCGGGTCGGCGCAGCGGTGAACACCGCGCTGCGCGTCGAGCGCGAGCGCTCCTCCGCCGCCGACGTGCGGCTCGCGCTGCTCTCCCGCAGCGTCATCGACCAGGCCGTCGGCATCGTCATGGCGCGGGAGCGGCTCGACGCCGAGGCGGCGATGCGCCGCCTCGTGAGGGCCTCCCAGGACCGCAACGTCAAACTGCGTGACCTGTGCGCCCGCCTGGTGGCCCGGGTCGGGGGCCGGGCGCCGTCAGGCGGTGGGCAGTGACTCGCCCTGGACCGCCTGCACGTCCAGCTCGATCCTGAGCGTCGTGCCGATGGCGGCGATGCCCGCCTGCAGGACCTGGTTGTAGTTCATCGCGAAGTCCTCGCGGTGCAGTTCGGCGGTGGCGCGGAAGGCGGCGCGGGTGCCGCCCCACGGGTCGGCGCCGGTGCCGAGGTAGGCCAGGTCCAGATCGACCGGGCGCACCACCCCGCGCATGGCCAGTTCGCCGTGGACCGTCCAGCGGTCCGGGCCCGCCTGGGTCAGACCGGTGGAGCGGTAGGTGATCTCCGGGTGCCGCTCGACGTCGAGGAAGTCGCCGGAGCGCAGGTGCGTGTCGCGCATGCCGTTGCCGGTGTCGACGGACGCGGCCCGGATGACCGCCTCCACCCGGGACTTGGTGATGTCGTCGGGGGCGATCTCGATGGTGCCGCCGAACTCCGTGAACCGGCCGTGCACGCTGGAGATGCCGAGGTGCTGGGCGACGGCGGCGACCGAGGAGTGCGCCGGGTCGATGGTCCAGGGGCCGGGCGGCGGCAGTTCGCCGCCCCCCTGCCGGGCCAGCGTCACCGTCCCGACCTCGGCCCGCCCGCTCGCGGTGACGATCGCGCTGGAGGCGGCGGGCGCGTACCCGACCGCGGTCACGATCACGGTGTACGCCCCCGGCGTCAGCTCGGTGGTGTCCCGTACGGCGCCCTCGGGGTCCGCCTCGGCGCGCAGCACCTGCGTACCGGTCATGTCGGTCACCGTGACGACCGCGTGCGAGACGGCCCATCCGTCCCGGGTGCGGATCCTCGCGGTCAGTCCCATCCCGTTTTCTCCCTGGAAAGCCATACAAATCGGTCGGATGAAACCGGCCCGGGGGGGGGGGGGGGGGGGGGGGGGGGGGGGGGGGGGGGGGGGGGGGGGGGGGNCCCCCCCCCCCCCCCCCCCCCCCCCCCCCCCCCCCCCCCCCCCCCCCCCCCCCCCCCCCGGGCCGTGGGTCGAACTACTCGCCGGGGTGGGCGAGTTCGACGTCGTGGTCGTCGACACCGGCGCCGGCGACGGTCAGTGCGGTGGCCACCGGGGGGTAGCCGGTCGCGATGACGGTGTACTCGCCGGTGTCCAGGTCGGTGAAGGCGTACGCCCCGTCCGTCCCGGTGGTGGCCGTGCCGACCACGTTGCCCGCCTGGTCCACCAGGGTCACCCGGGCGTCGGCCAGCGGGCCGTGCGGGGCCCGGACGACACCCTGGAGCCGGGCGCCGGCGTCCAGGTCGACCTCGACCCGGGTGATCCCGGTGGTGGCGACCTCGACGGGCAGCGCGCGCGGCCGGTAGCCGCTCGCGTTGACCGCGACGGTCACCGTGCCCGGCACCAGGTCGGTGAAGGCGAACTCGCCGTGCTCACCGCTGGCGGCGGTGGCCAGCAGGTCCCCGCGCACGTCGGTGACGATCACCATGGCGTCCTTGACCGGCAGCGCGCTGCCGGCCGCCCGGACCACACCGGTCAGGCCGCTGGTGCCGCTGAGCAGGATGTCGTACGCCAGCGGCTCCTCGCCCACCACGACCGTGGATGCCTGCGGCTGGTAGCCGTCGGCGGAGGCGATCAGCACGTACGAGCCGGTGCCCGGCGCGTCCACCGCGTAGGAGCCGTCGGCCTGGGCGACCGCGCGGCCGAGCTGGCGGCCGGCCAGCGAGATCAGGGTGACCGCGGCCTGCGGGACCGGGGCGCTCTCGGCGCCGCGGACGAAGCCGTGCACCGGGGTGCCGTCGGCGGCGCCGGACCCGGCGACCGTGGCGACGGCGGCGAGCTGCTGCGTCGCGGTGGCGGCCGCCGGGGCCGTGGCCGCGGGCGCGGTCTCGGCGGCGACGGCGAGCTGCGCCGGGATCTGCTGCGCCTCGGCGACGGCCGGGGCGGCGGCCGGGTCGGTCACCGGGGCCTCGCCCTCGGCGGCCTGGGCGAGACCACCCTTGGTCCGCAGCGGGACCTCCTTGATGAACAGCGTGATCAGGAAGGCGACGGCGGCGAGGGCGGCCGCGATCAGGAAGACGTCCGCGATGCCGTGGCCGTAGGCGCTCTCCAGCAGCGTCCGGATCGGCTTCGGCAGCGCGTTCATGTCCGGGATGCTGTCGGTGGAGCTGGAGCCGGCCAGGGCGGCCTGGTACTTGGGGCTGAGCGCGGAGATGCCGTCCTTGACGTAGTGCGTGATCCGGTGGGACATCACCGCACCCAGCGCCGAGACGCCGACCGCACCGCCGAGGGAGCGGAAGAAGGTGACCGTGGAGCTGGCCGAGCCGAGGTCGGAGGGCGCCACCTGGTTCTGCGTGGCGAGGACCAGGTTCTGCATCATCATGCCGATGCCGAGACCCAGCAGGGCCATGAAGATGGCCATCTTCCAGTAGTCGGTGTCGTACCGGATACCGCCGAGCAGCGCCAGGCCGGCCGTCACCAGGACGCCACCGCTGACCAGCCACGCCTTCCAGCGGCCGGTACGGGTGATGAACTGACCCGAGACGGTCGAGGAGATGAACAGGCCGCCGATCATCGGGATGGTCAGGACGCCGGACATCGTGGGGGACTTGTCGCGGGCGAGCTGGAAGTACTGGCTGAAGAAGACCGTGCCGGTGAACATCGCGACACCGACGAACAGCGAGGCCAGCGACGCGAGCGTGATGGTGCGGTTGCGGAACAGGCGCAGCGGGATGATCGGCTCGCTGGCCTTCGCCTCGACGAGGACGAAGAGCGCGCCGAGCAGGACCGAGCCGCCGACCATCGTGTACGTCTGCCAGGACACCCAGTCGTACTTGTCACCGGCGAAGGTGACCCAGACGAGCAGCAGGGAGACGGCGGCGGAGATGAGGGTCGCGCCGCCCCAGTCGACCTTGACCTCGCGCTTGACCACGGGCAGGTGCAGGGTCTTCTGCAGCACGATCAGCGCGATGATCGCGAAGGGGACACCGACGTAGAAGCACCAGCGCCAGCCCAGCCAGGAGGTGTCGGTGATGACACCGCCGAGCAGCGGGCCGCCGACGGTGGCGACGGCGAAGGTGGCACCCAGGTAGCCGGAGTAACGGCCGCGCTCACGCGGGGAGATCATCGCCGCCATGACGATCTGCGCCAGGGCGGACAGACCGCCGACGCCGATGCCCTGCACCACACGGCAGGCGATCAGCATGCCGGGGTTCTGCGACAGGCCGGCCGCCATCGAGGCGACGACGTAGATGATCAGGGCTATCTGGACGAGCGCCTTCTTGCTGTACAGGTCGGCGAGCTTGCCCCACAGGGGAGTGGCCGCGGTCATCGACAGCAGGGCGGCGGTGACCACCCAGGTGTAGGCGGACTGACCGCCGCCGAGGTCGCCGATGATGTGCGGCAGGGCGTTGGAGACGATCGTGGACGACAGGATCGCCACGAACATGCCGAGCAGCAGCCCGGACAGGGCCTCCATGATCTGCCGGTGCGTCATCGGGGCCTGGCCTGCGCCTCCCCCGTGCTTGGCGTGAGCCCGCACACCGGCTGGTGTGGTCGTTGCCATGGGCTTCCTTCTCTTACGTGCTTGCGGGTGTACGGGTGGTCTCTTCGAACACGGGGGCCGTGGCGGACGCGTGCCGCGGCGGGGCGGACCGGCAGTCGCCGAAGCTGGCGCGCAGCCGCGTCATCAGCCGGATGAGCTGACCGACCTCGTCGTCGGTCCAGTCGCTCAGCCGCTCGGCGAGCAGGTGCGTGGTCCGCAGGGTCAGCTCGTCGAGCTGCTCAAGGCCCGCGGGCGTCAGGCGCAGGATGCGCGAGCGCTTGTCCGCGGGGTCCGGGTGCCGCTCTATCCAGCCGCGCGCGGCGACGTGCGCGACGTGCCGGCTGGTGACCGACATGTCCACGGCTAGCAGCTCGGCGAGCTTGCTCATGCGCATGTCGCCGTGGCGGCCCAGCAGGGTCAGCACGGCGGCCGACCCGGTCGGGCAGTCGGGCGGCAGGATGCGCCCCAGGTCCCGCTTCACGGCTCCGACGGCACTGAGCTGACGCACCAGCTCTTCGTACTGCGCCTGCTCGGCCATCACACCTCCCGCATTCGTTGCTTAGGGCAACCATAGATAGGTTGGTTGCTGCAGGCAAATACATGGGGTCGACTGGGCGCAAAAACTCGGCAAAGGCAAGTATTGCGAACGTAAATATGCAGGTGCGCGCGGGCGGGGTGCCCCTGTCTGTCCCGGTGGCCCCGCACTTGGGCCGGACCCCCGGATTCGCTAGTGTCTCGGGCCATGGCTAACACCCAGGGCCCCCAGGGCAACTACGACCCCGCAGGCAGCACCCAGATGTTCCGCGCGTTCGTCGACGAGGCCCCCCAGGGGCGGCAGCAGCAGGCGGCGGCCTCCTCCTCGGGCCCCCGCATCGGTCTGATCATCGGCGTCGTCGTGGCGCTCGTCGTCGTGGCGGGGGTCGCCGCGCTGGCGTTCGCCAAGTAAGGCCCCGCGGCCCTACTCCCACCGGACGGAGGCGTCGCGCGTCTCGATGTGCATGCCGAGCGGCACGCGCCAGGCGTCGACGCACACCGTCCAGGTGTGGTCCGTGCGCGCCCCCGGGCCGATCGGCACCGGGAGCGCGGCGGTCGACTCCACCGTCCCCCAGTCGACGCCGAGCGCGCCGATGACGTGCGTCCCGAACGTCACCGTGCCCGAACGTACGGGCTTACCGCCCGAGTTACGGAAGGGCACGGTCACCTTCTCGCACCAGCGCCGGTCCGTGTCCGCGCGCTCGGCGGCACCCCAGGTGAGGTCCGCCGGCGCGGGCGACGCCGTACGGGAGGACGTCGGGCCCGGCGCCGGGCGGCTCGGAGCGGCCGTGCCCCGGCCGGTCGCGCTCGGCGCGGCAGTCGCCGGTCCCGCGTGCCCGGAGGACTGCGACGGCCCCGACCCGCCGGGCGGGGGGGGGGGGGGGGG
>NZ_JAJSZC010000054.1:0-252 GCF_036815105.1 Streptomyces sp. IBSBF 3136 | reverse complement strand
CCCCCCCCCGCCCCCCCCGCCCGCCCCCGCCCCCCCCCCCCCGGCCCCCCCCGCCCCCCCGCCCGTACCGGTCGGCGTGCCCGTGGCGTCCGGGGCCGGAGGGGCGGCCGGCCGCTCGCCGGCGCCCGGTGCCGTCCCGGCGGGAGCGGTGCCGCCGCCCGGGCCGTCCAGCGGCACCATCCGCACCGACCCGGTCGGCTTCCCCGCCGCGACCGTCTGCCGGGGCACCCCGCCCACCGCCGTGTAGCCGCC